>DATCTB010000132.1:0-10408 GCA_036568185.1 Bacteroidales bacterium
TAACAGTAATGAATGTGGCTGGCAATAGTGAAACTGAGACCAAGCCAAACTATATCAGCGTATTGGAAACACCAGCTCAGACAGATTTGCCTCTAGGTGATGATCAATTATGTACAGGTATGACCTATGAGTATTCAATAAATACCGTTCCTTTCGCTGAAACCTACGAATGGGAACTTATCCCGGCTTCGGCAGGAACCCTTGTTGGAAGTGGAACTGAAATTGAACTGGAAGCATCAGATACCTGGACAGGTGACTTTACATTAAGGGTCAGGGCTACCAATATGTGCGGTGATGGAGCCTGGAGCGATGATTTGAATGGTTCAGTAAATTTAACACCCAACACATTTGACCTTATTGGAGGTGGCGAAATCTGCGAAGGCGACCCAGGCGTGGAAATTGAATTAATGGGTTCTGAAACCGGAATCAATTACGAACTTTACAACAATGGAGTTCCTACCGGGAATATTATATCTGGAACTGGTGAAGGAATCAGTTTTGGTTTATTTACCGAAGAAGGAAATTATACGGCTTATGGTTCCAGTGCTAGTTGCTCTATCAATATGACTGGTGAAGTCGCTATAATCGTAAGCCTTTTGCCCGAACAACTCACTTTGCCAACTGGCACCACCGAAGTTTGCAATGACGATGAAAACGAATATACAACAACCGGCGCGCAAGGTTCTGATAATGTTATCTGGTCTTTAGACCCTGAAAATGCAGGTGAATTAAGCAGCGATGGAATGACTGCTTTAATTATCTGGAACAACACATTCGAAGGAAGTGCTTCTCTTACTGTTATGGCTGAAAATTCATGTGGTTCAGGCCCTGATTCAGATGCACTTGAAATTATGGTTTATGCAACTCCTTCTCCTGATGTTTCAGGTGACGATTTGGTATGCAAAGAAGAAGTTACTGTTTATTCAACTACTGAAAATGCAGGAAATACATATGGATGGGAAGTTATTGGGGGAACTGTTACTGCTGGCGAAGGAACTTCTGAAATAACAGTTACCTGGGGAAATACGCCAGGTCAAGGATATGTTATTGTAAATGAATCGTTGGAATTTGGTTGCTCAGCTGTTGACTCATTGGGTGTAATTATTGATGATTGTACAGGTGTAAATGATAATATTCAGGATAACAAATTGAAAATTATCCCTAACCCGGTAATAGGGAACACAATTGAAATAAATAAAGGCATTATAGGAATCGCAAGGGTTCAAATTTTTAACGCTTCTGGTAATTTAGCTGGTGAATATGAAATAGATGGGTCCAGAATGCAAATTGATATAACTCAATTGCCAAAAGGAATTTATTTAGTTATTTTAGTAGATGAACAGAATAATTTATCAACGGTTAAATTTATTAGAAACTAGCCATGTAGATTTATCGACTAAAAACTAAACGATTTCGTTGAATATTTCAAAAAAAGCGTATTCATTTATATAAATGGTTACGCTTTTATTTTGTCTGGGTGATGCAGCGTCACGACTCTCACACATCACGCCTAATGCGTGATGCGCTAGCCCGAAAAAATTCATATTTATCCAGAAATTGTTTAACCCCTCTTTTTTTAATTTTCCTCTCAAGCATCATAGCTTCGGTTCTTGTAGTAAGGGAGGTTGAATAAACAATTTTACATGGTTTACCAGCTCTTGTCGATATACTTCTTCCAGTGTTATGTTCAATAAGCCTCTTTTGGATATTTTGCCATTGTCCGGTATAAAATTTACCGGCTGAAGGACTATATAAGATATAAGTGGTAAACATGAATCTAAAGAAAAAAAGTCGGGGTGAGAAGACTCGAACTTCCGACCCCTTGCACCCCATGCAAGTGCGCTAGCCAACTGCGCCACACCCCGAACTTATTTTTAAAGGCTGCAAAACTAATACTTTTTATATTGAAAATCGTCGTTTATTTTACTTTTTCTGGTTCTTTTCAAGCTCATTTTGAGCCTTTAATTTGCTTACGCGAATACAAGTATTTAGTTTGAGTTGTCCTTCACTTTTTGCTTTATTGTAAATCTCGTAAAGCGAGGATTCAGTGTATTTTTCTGCTGCACGCTCCATAACTTCATACAAAATCAGTTTACTATTCTCGGTTTCGCTTTGCAAAATTTTGTTTTCTGTGTCTTTGGCTAACTTCATTTTTGATAAATCATAACCACACAGAGCTTCTGCGTATGCATAACCATCTGACTGAATTACTTCAATTTGCAGCTTGCTTAATTTGGGTGGTTTCGATTGCGTTTTATTGTTTTCCTGGGCTGAAATTCCCTGCAATATGAAAACAAAGAGTACGCTGATAAGTGCAATTTTTTTCATTTCTTTTTTTTTGCCAAAATTAAAACTTATTTGGTTTGTCAAAATTATATTTGACAGTCAGATTGTCAGAATAATGTTGAAATCTGACAATTCAGGTTTGAAAATTCCATATTTTTGAAAATGGCATTTTTATTGAAAACAAAACTCTCAAACCAGATTTTTAATTAATAATATATTCTAAAATGGAAAAAACAAAATGTTTAATAATTGGTTCAGGACCGGCAGGATTTACAGCAGCAATTTATGCAGCACGCGCTGATTTAAAACCACTTATGTACCAGGGTATGGAACCGGGCGGACAGTTAACAACTACAACTGAAGTAGATAATTTTCCTGGTTATCCTGACGGAATTGATGGTCCGGCAATGATGGAAGATTTGAAAAAGCAAGCTGAAAGGTTTGGAACCGAAGTCAGGTGGGGAATGGTTACTGAAGTTGACACGACTTCAAGGCCTTTTAAAGTTAAAGTTGATGATGGTAAGGAAATTCACGCCGAAACTGTCATAATTGCTACCGGTGCTACCGCCAAATATATAGGATTGGAATCGGAGGAAAAATTTAAAGGAGGCGGTGTTTCTGCCTGCGCAACCTGCGACGGGTTTTTCTATAAAGGCAAAGATGTAGCTGTGGTTGGAGGTGGCGATACAGCCGCTGAAGAAGCTACTTACCTGGCCAACATGTGCCGCAAAGTTTACCTCATTCACCGCCGCGACGAGTTGAGGGCCTCAAAAGCTATGCAGCACCGGGTCATGAATACTTCCAATATTGAGCTATTGTGGAACCACGAAGTAAAAGAAATTGTAGGTGTGGAACAAGGTTTCACCAAAGCATTGAATGGGGCTATTTTGGTTAATAATAAAACAGGTGAAGAAAAGAAAATTGATATTGAAGGTTTTTTTGTAGCTATTGGCCACACGCCCAACACTAAATTATTTATCAATAAACTCGAAATGGACGATACTGGCTACCTGATTACAAAACCTGATAAGACCGCTACAAGTGTTCCTGGTATTTTTGCAGCCGGCGACGTACAGGACAAGCATTACCGACAGGCTATTACCGCTGCAGGAACTGGCTGTATGGCAGCCATTGAAGCCGAAAGATTTCTGGGCGAGAACCATTGAGTTTTTTCCTGAAGGATTTTCTGGGTTTTACTTTCCTTTTTTCGAAAGTAAAACCCTTTTTTTATTCCTGATAAGAAAAAATTACATCAAGGCTTAATTACAAATCCCTCAACCTTTTAAACAAATCGCAGGTTTTTTTTAGGAAATATTTTGCTTTTAAATCAAATGGCTATCTTTATCCCTGAACTAACATTACTTTCATTTGCGAAACTTCCTCCTATATGTACTTTTATCGGCAAGTTTTTGCTATTACAAAGATGTTCGTGCCCAACCAACCAACCTGGTATTCGAACATTTCACTGCTGACAATGGCCTTCCTCAAAATTCGGTAAACTGCATCATGCAGGATAGCCAGGGGTTTATATGGATAGGAACACAAGATGGACTTTGCCGCTACGACGGTTATCAGTTTAAAATTTACCAAAATAAAGCTGACTCGAAAAATTCCTTATCAAATAATTATGTTTGGCATATTGCCGAAGATAAAGAAGGGATTATATGGATTGCCACATTCGGTGGTGGAGTAAATCGCTTCGACCCTGAAACAGAAAAGTTCACTCATTTTATGTGGGAAAAGGGAAATCCGAACAGTGTTTCAACCAACAACACTTTTTATGTGCTTGATGGCGGAAAGGTAATTTGGGTGGGAACGAACGATGGGTTTTGCAGCATAGAGAAGGTTTCCGGAAATGTACAGCGTTTTCTTAAAACATCTGGCATCAAGGATGGCCTAGCGGGTAACTATATCGGGGAACTTGCTTTTAAAGAACCTGATGTTTTGTGGCTCACCTCCGACAGCGGTTTAACTCAATATAACTTGATCGACGATAAAATAGAATTTTTAATAAATAGTTCGAAATATTACTTTGCTCATTTTGGTACTATCGACAGGTTCAAAAAATATGGTGATGATTTTTACCTGATAGATTCCGGTTCAATTTTTTTATTGAACAAAAAAAATGAATTCCGACTGCTTTTAAAAACCAAAGATGTGCCCACCAAAAACAGGGTTGCTTTTTTGGGAATATTGCCAAACAATGATGGCACTTTTTGGATTAATTCGAACCAGGGGCTCATTTATCTGAATAATACCGGAGTGCCTAAACTTTTTGTTAACGAACCCGGCAACCCGGCAAGTTTAGCCAACAATAATATTTTATCCATTTTACGCTCCCGCTCAGGCGTTTTGTGGCTTGGGACAAGGGGCGGGCTTGAAAAACTTGAACATGTTGACAGCGAAATAAAGTTGGTGAAAAGGCAATCAGGAAAAAAGAATACGATGAGCCATTCGCAGGTAAGTGGAATTGCTGAAGATGATTTTGGGCGCATTTGGATGGGCACGGCTGAAGGCGTTAATGTTTACAACCGCGAAAAGGATGAGTTTTATGTTTTTCGGCATCAGCCTGGGAACCCGCAATCCATTACACAGGATTATATCTTGTCGCTGTTGCGTGATAGCGATGGTAATTTTTGGGCAGGAACAAAAGGTGGCGGAATTAATAAAATTATACCTGATAAGCAAAACCCGGATTTAATAAAAGCCAGGGTCGTTCAATATTATTTGGATGGGAAAAGTATCCAACATATTTGTGAAGACAACAACGGAATTTTATGGCTCGGGTCGAGTGGGGGAAGTTTGATAAAATTCAATTCGAAAACAGGTTCGTCAAAAAATTACGTATGGTCTTTGGATAGCCTGGGGCCAAGCCATCCCTATGTGTTTTATGTTTTTAAAGACAGCTTTCAAAATTTGTGGCTGGGCACGGCAACCGGAGGCCTCAACTTGTTCAATCCTGAAAAAGAGAGGTTTTTATATATCAGGAACAATTCTGAAAACAAGTACAGTTTAAGTAACGACCTGGTGATTTCGATTGTCGAAGATTCGAAACACCAATTGTGGGTTGGCACTACTGGAGGGCTTAACAAGTTAAATTTTCCACTTCGCAGAAATATGTATGACTTTTTATATGATTCTCTAGATTTAAAAACGGATTCATTATTTACTATCTACACTCGCCAGGATGGTTTGCCAAATGACTTGATTTATGGTATCCTGGAAGATAATCAAGGCCATCTTTGGATAAGCACCAATAAGGGAATTGTAAAATTCGATCCTTCCAAACCAACTCCTGTTTTGAAGATGTACGACATTAGCAACGGCTTGCAAAGCAACGAATTCAACCAAAATGCTTTTTATAAAAATAAAAAAGGTGAAATGTTTTTTGGCGGAATTGGTGGGCTCAATATTTTTAATCCTGACAGACTGAAAGGAAATACATACGTGCCACCGGTTTACATCACCGATTTTAAGCTCTTTAACTCAAGTGTTCCATTAAAAAGCGATTCAACTAATGAATCGTTTTATTTGGAAAAAGCAATTCATAAAACAAACCGAATCGAACTTGAATATAAACATGATGTAATTACTTTTGATTTTGTAGCGCTGAATTACATTAATCCCGAAAAAAACCAATACCAGTATAAACTGGAAGGCTTTATTCCAGATTGGATAGATGCAGGAAGCAACCGTTCAGCAACCTTTACCAACCTTGATGCCGGTACTTATGTTTTCAAAGTAAGGGCCAGCAACGATGATGGAGTTTGGAATGAAACCGGCACCAGTTTAACCATTGTTGTTCCGCCACCACCGTGGCTTAGCTGGTGGGCATTTCTCTTTTATTTTATCATTGCAGTAATCCTGTTGTATATATTTATTGAGCGAAGGATTAAAATTGCGACCAGGCGCTATGAAATGGAAGCTGAAATTGAAAGGGCAAGGGTTGAAGCACGCGAGAATTTCAGGGTGAAAACCTCACAGGATTTTCATGATGAAGCGGGAAATAAAATAACTAAAATCAATTTGTTTATTGAACTGGCCAAGACTGAAAAAGGTGAAAAATACAAGGAATACCTTGAAAAAATTGCTCAAAATACGCGTGAGCTTTCGGTTGGAATGCGCGACCTTATATGGGCTCTTGACCCCGAAAAGGATACTTTGACCGACACTTTGCTCAGGTTGAAAGAGTTTGGTGAATCAATATTTGTTGAAACAGGAAGCAGATTCGAAATTATTGGGATGCAGCAGCATTTTTCTGATATAAAACTAAATATGGATACGCGCAGGGCGATCATGCTTATTTATAAAGAGGCTATGAACAATGCTGCCAAATACGCCAGGGCCTCAAGGATTCTCATTATAGTTGACTTTTCCAACGATTTCCTTAGCATAGAACTAAAGGATGATGGTATTGGCTTCGAAACTGAAAATCCAGATTTCAATCCTGGCTATGGCACAAAAAATATGCACAGCAGGGCTGAAAAAATAGGTGCGGAATTGAATATAAAATCAGAAATAAACAAGGGTACCTCGGTTTTACTCAAAATGCATATACCTCAAATGAGTGATTGATTTATCATAACATTGGGTTTAACTTTGCCAACTAAATAAAGAAATCAGTGAAGCAGGAAAATGAAATCATTCATGTTGCAATTGTTGAAGATGACAATGAAATCCGTCCATTGCTTGAAATGATAATTGACCGTTCTCCTGGTTTTTCCTGTAAAGATACTTTTAGTGATTGTGAACAGGCAACAGCATATATCAGGAATAATCCACCAAATGTGGTTTTAATGGATGTGGAATTGCCGGGAATGAGCGGAATTGAAGGAATAAGACAATTGAAAGAACACCTGCCCGACACCGATTTTATTATGCTCACAATCAGGGATGATGACGAAACCGTATTACAGGCTCTGGCTGCCGGGGCAACCGGTTATTTATTAAAAGATACACCACCGGCAAAATTACTTGATGGCATCAGGGAAGTTTTTGAAGGCGGCGCTCCCATGTCGCCAACTGTTGCCCGAAAGATTGCCGCTTCTTTCTACAATACAGAACCGTCGCCGCTTTCAGAAAGAGAAACCGAAATTCTTGAAAAATTGTGCGATGGTCACAACTACACTACCATTGCCGATACATTATACATAAGTGGGCATACTGTCCGTGTCCATATCAAAAACATTTACCGCAAACTCCAGGTTAATTCGCGTGCCGAAGCGGTAAAAAAGGCAATCCAGGGAAAACTTATCTGAAACTGTTCAATTTCAATTTCTTAAAATACCTCAAACGGGTTATTGCATTGTGGTTGGTGCTGAAGTAATTTTGGCTTCAGTATTAATCCACTTAAAATCATAAACTTATGAAAACACTTAATTTTACCTTAATTATCACATTTGTCTTTGGAATAGGATTTTCATCCTGTAACAAGTCAACAACACCCAACCCCATCAATCCGCAAGGGAAATTGCCTGATGCAACCGTTAGCGGGACCATTTCGGGCGATGTCAATGAACAGTTTAGTTATAAACTTCCTGAACAGGGAGGAACTGAAGGTGCTGCTCTGGGTGCATATTCATCTGCCGACAATTACCTCACCTTTACTTTTACAGTAACCAATAGTTCAAAAGCAGCAGGCAATAAAACATTCAATATCTCATCAAATTCAGGTAACCTGGCAAAAGGTACTTATGCTGCAAACATTGGCGGGCTTGCTGATGTTGGCAATGGCTGGAACTATGGAGAATTTGTTTCAGGTTCAATAACCATTGATAAAGTTGAATTGTACATGAATGCTGCAGGTGGAACTTCGTTGCATTGGGTTTCGGGAAGCACAACTTACGTATTGCAAGACGATTCAACACCACCCAAACAAGTTACAATAAGCTGCAATTTCTCAAATGTTTACACTTCAAAACAATAGGGAATTCGCCATTTTTTTCTATATCTTTTTTTAATTCTATAAATATCTAATTATGAAGACAATAATTACTTTAATTGTACTAATTTTCAGCATAAACCTGGCGATTTCCCAGCCGGTTGTTAATTCGGATATTCTGCTAAACATTGGTGACGAAAGAAGGGTAAGCTATGTTGAAACAGCTTTCAATCCGGGCGATGCAGGCGAAAACGTTACCTGGGATTTTTCAAATCTTCAGCAGAGTTACGAAGTTGATTGGTTCGCTATTGACCCTGTAAATACTGGGTTCTTCAACATGTTTCCTACTTCCGATATTGCTTTTTATATTCCGGGAGATGAAAATAACGGATGGACATTTTATAATACCGGCAACGGTGAAGAAATTTCACTGCTTGGTGCGGTTTTGCTCAACGGTTCAGGCAATGATGTTGATACTACCTACTTTGGCCTCGATGATCCTGACCTCCTGTTTGAATTTCCCATGACTTACCCTGATCAATTTTCAGATGATATTGAAGGGATTTCCGTGGTGTTCTATCAGGGACAAATGTTCGAACTTGAGCGTTCTGGAACAACCACTACTGAAGTGGATGGATATGGAACACTCACAACACCTGAAGGCACTTTTTATGATGTAATCAGGGTGAAGCGTACAGAGGATATAGTTGATATTTATTTGATGTTTGTTACTTACCAGGAAATTGTGCGGTATGACTGGTTTTCCCCTGATTATGATTACCTTTTATATCATACCGAAGAAATCGTCATTAAGGATGCATCAGGTAACGAACAAAATCGCACCACCCAAACCTGGTATGCTGAACCCCGGCTGATAACGGGCCTATCAGAAAAGAAAATCGGGAATTTTACTGTTTATCCAAATCCTTGTAAGGATGTGCTTAATTTACCAATTGAGTTAGTAAGCAAATCACAAAAAATTGAAATTATCAATATGCAGGGAAGTACCATTTATTCCAATAATCAGAAAGCAGATAAAATTGATGTATCACCATTTAAAGCGGGTGTTTACATCGTGTTAATTACCGGTAATGATGGAAAGCAATACCGCTCTCAATTCGTAATCGGATGATTTTAAATAATAAGTTGTAATTTTATGATTATTGGGTCCGGCAATGGTCTGTTCAACGAAAAACAAAACTCGTGGTTCAGGTCGTTGCCTTTTCGCGGCCTAAATTAATTAACAAACTAATTACCATGAAGAAAATTAAACTATTTGTACTGATTACTTTATTGTTTGGAAACTTATTGGTTTTTGCACAAGACATTGAAAACAGCAAAGACCATCCCATCCTTTCCCGCTACCCCGGTTCTGAAATTGTTTATTATGAAGAACAACAATTCAAACCCTATAAAATAGCAGTAGGCCCCGTAACTGGTTATCGCACGATAGGTGATTGGATTGAAACCGAAGGCAAGGAAACCCGGATTTATTACGAGCTTAAAGGTGAAACTACCGTAACCGAAGTGTACAGGAATTACATGACTGCACTTAAAAAAGGTGCTGCAACCATTCTTGCCTCAGGAATTTTTGATGAAGCCAACCGATCGAAGGAAGTTGGTGGGCGCAGTTTTCTCGAAACCGTTTATATTACCAATCCAGCGCCAACCAATAGTGGCATCAGGTTGAACGTGGGTTCATCAACATCTGCTGGCTCATGTTATATTGCCGCTGTTGTTGAAAAGCCGGGCGCAAAAACTTATATCGTTATTGGCGGGGCACAATACAGTACTGACATTAAGGTTTTTCTGGTTGATATTATTGAAGAAACCATCATGGAAGATGACCTGATACAATTGAATGCCGATGAAATGCTGAGTGGTATTCAGGCAGATGGAAAAGTAGCTTTGTACGGTTTGTTTTTTGATTTTGACAAAGCCACTTTGCAGGAAGCTTCTAACGAAACGCTGGAGCAAATTGCAATTCTTCTAAAAAATAATTCTCAATTAAATGTTTTTGTAGTGGGTCATACCGACATGAAAGGGTCGCTGGATTATAACCTGAAACTGTCTAAACAAAGGGCTGAAACGGTTGTGAACACTTTGGTAAATAAGTACGGAATTTCAGCTTCCAGGCTAAGCCCCGAAGGTGTAGGGCCTTTATCGCCAGTGTCAACCAACATCATCGAAGATGGAAGGAAACTTAACCGGCGTGTTGAGTTGGTGGAGAAGTAGGTTTTT
>DATCTB010000133.1:0-18836 GCA_036568185.1 Bacteroidales bacterium
AGGTATTAATGTGAAAAACCCCCAACTGTTTACTGCAATGCTATAAATCACAATTCCAATCAGGAAGCCAATTAAAAGAGCATTAATGATATAATTTGATTTTGCTTTTTTGGCTTCTTGCAACAGTTCCTGGTCCGTTAATTCTGTTAATTCTTTTTGATTCATTTGTAATATTGTTTGGTTAGAGTAATCTGTTATAATTGCTTTTAACTTATTTATATAAGTTATAGGTTCACTTTAATTATTTCCATTTTCCATCTTCCGCTTTCGCAAGTTTTCTTTTTTCCCAAAAATAAAATTTAAATCCTACCTTCTTTTTAAAATATTTTAAAAATTTAATTTGGTAAGAGAAGTATATGGACCAAACCAGAAAAAAACTAAAACCTGCCTTTCGAGTAAGGCGTTACATCCTGTGTGGCAAAATCGCCATCGAGGTATTTGAAATATCCGGCAATGGCAATCATGGCAGCATTGTCGGTGCTGTATTGCAATTTTGGGATAAAAGCTTTCCAGCCGTTTTTTTCAGCGGTTGAAATTAAAGCCGAACGCAAACCTGAGTTGGCTGAAACACCTCCGGCAATGGCTATTTGGGTAATTCCGGTTTCAGCAGAAGCAGCTGTTATTTTCTTTATTAAAATAGAAATAATGGTGTTTTGTATCGATGCCGATAGGTCGGTTTTATGTTTTTCAATAAAGTTATCGTCTTCTTTCAGGCGGTCGCGTAAAAAATAGAGAAAGGATGTTTTCAGGCCGCTGAAACTGAAATCGAGGTTTTGGATATTGGGTTCGGGGAAAGAAAAAGCAAGCGGGTTTCCCAATTTGGCAAGCTTGTCAATTTCGGGCCCACCAGGGTAGGGAAGGCCCATAATTTTAGCTGCTTTGTCAAAAGCTTCACCGGCAGCATCGTCAATTGTTTGCCCGATAATTTGCATTTTATTTGGTGAATCAACCCTAACAATTTGCGTGTGCCCACCTGAAACGGTAAGGCACAGGAATGGAAATTCAGGATGTGCGGGTTTGTCTTCATCATCAATAAAATGCGATAAAATATGCGCTTTCATGTGGTCAACCTCAATAATGGGAATGCCCAGTCCAAGGGCAAAAGATTTGGAAAAAGAAGTGCCCACAAGCAGCGAACCAAGCAGCCCCGGCCCGCGAGTAAAAGCAATAGCGCTCAACTGATTTTTACTTATCTTTGCTTGACGCAGCGCCACCTCCACCACAGGTATAATATTTTGCTGGTGCGCCCTCGAAGCCAATTCGGGGACTACGCCGCCAAAAGCCTCGTGAACACGCTGATTTGCTATGACGTTGGATAAAATAAACGTATCTTTCAGAACAGCCGCCGAGGTGTCGTCACAGGAAGATTCAATACCTAAAATGTAAGAAGTCATTTGGCTAAAAAAATAGACCGCAAAAGTATGAAAAAAAAGCTCCTGAAGCTTTTGCTCAATATCTTCCTGGTATTGCTCGCTATTCCTTTTGCTATAACGTTTCTTTTCAGGGAACCATTGATTCAGACTATTACGGCAAGATTGGCAACCAAAATTCTGTCGGAGCAACTTGGTTATTCAATTTCTGTTAGAACAATTAATATTAATTTTTTTGATGGAATTGTATTAAAAGACCTTTTGGTTAAAGATCACCACGACAATGTGATGTTGGGAGTTGTTAACCTGAAGGCAATGCCGGCTTATGTTGATTATACCGTTGTTGGGCTCGCTTTTCTGAGGGTGCAATTAGATGGTGCCGAATTCAGATATGGGTTCTATAAAGATGAAGCCCAGGCAAACCTGGATTATCTTCTTGATAAAATTTCGGGTACGGATACTACTTCCACTTCCAGCGGCGGTGGTTCGTTCAAACTGATGGTGAGGTCGCTATCGTTACGAAACTCTTCGTTTCGGTTTTTTAATGAAGATATTGCGGACTCCAGTTTGAAGACAATGGATTACGCCAATATGATTTTTGATAGCATTTACCTCGAAGCCAGCAGGTTTGTGCTGATTGACGATTCGCTGAACCTGCGAATTGAAAAGCTCTCGACAATTGAAAAATGTGGATTGAAAGTAGATGAATTGGTTGCCGATTTCAGCATAAGTGGCACTGGCCTGCACGCTCACAATATGCTTTTAAAAGCCGGCAAATCTGATATCAATATGGACTTGGATTTCAATTACAAAACCTGGGCAACTTATTCTTATTTTATTGATTCGGTGGAAATGGTGGGAACAATAAGACCTTCCTATTTCGAGATGTCAGATGTTGGCTATTTTTCGGAAACTATGCTCAGCATGCCCAATATGCTCGGCCTGAGCGGGTCTGTTAAAGGAACCGTAAGTCACTTAACAGGAAAAGAATTGCGGGTGCATTATGGTGAAAATACGCGCTTTTCGGGCAATGCGATGATTAAAGGTTTACCCGATTTTTTCACTTCCTATATGCAGGCCGATATTAGAGAGTTTGTTACAACTCCATGCGAAGCGAAAACATTCAGGCTACCGGTTGATGAGTCGGCCCTTGATTTTTTGGATTATTTCAGTTGCAACAGGCCAATTAGCATTAAAGGTGATTTCAATGGGTACTATACTGATTTCGTAGCCAACCTGGATATTAAAAGTAAAGAGGGCAACATGGCGGCAGAAGTGGCCTTCAAGCAAGAAAGAAACGATACAATTAATTTTACAGCAATGCTTCAGGCACAGGGAATTACATTGGGAAAAATACTAAAACAGGAAGATATACTCGGAAAAGTTGATGTCAGCCTTACCGCTAGAGGCCGTGGAATTTCAATTGACAAAATGGCTTTGAATGGAAATGCATTTATTCAATCGATTGGTTTTTTGGGTTATCAATACAAAAAAATTCAGCTTACTGCCGATTATCGAGACAATACGGTTAAAGGTACTATCAATTCGAAAGACAAAAATTTTATTATTGAAGGTAATGCTGTGGTGAACCTATTGAAAGAACCTGAAATATTTTTAAAAGCGAATATTTCCAGAGTCTTTTTAAGTGAATTATTAGGCTGGCAAGATCGGGAATTTGGTTTTTCAACGATTGCTGATATTCATATTGTAGGAATTGATCCGGCCACAATGACCGGCGAAGTTATACTCGACACCGCCACTTTGTTTTTTGAGAATAACCTTTATAAATGGAACAGTTTTGTTTTAAGCAAGTCAATAGATAGTAATCAATTCCAGCGCATTAGCCTGAACAACGATTTTATACAGGCCAAACTAACTGGTAAGTATAACGTGATGACAATGCCAGGACAGATAATTGACCTGGTGAATTATTATTTTAATTTTACTGAAAGTGATACCACAATTGCTACTCAGGAGGAAAACTACGCGAAATTGTACCTCGATTTGAAAAACAGTAAAATGATTGAAAATGAGCTTGTGCCGGGGCTGTACGTTTCACCCAATACAATTTTAAATGCCAGTTTTAATTTTGATAAAAAAGAAATCAATGTTTATTCTGACATCAGGGAACTTGATTTTAAAGGGATTGCGTTAAAAAATAATAATATTGAAATCAATACTTTAAATAAAAAAATCCAATACAATTTTGATAGTGAAAGGATAATTCTGAAAGACAGCAGCGAAACTGACAAAACAGTTTTTGGAATCGATGATTTCTCAATACGTACCGATGTTGGAAACGATAGTCTGCAGTTTGGAATTTACTGGGAAAACAGGGATAGTTTACACCTGAATTCCGCTATTGGTGAGGGCCTGATTGCACGCCACGAATCGGCTATTAATTTGAGTTTCGACCGCTCGGAGTTTATAATTAACGATACGCTTTGGACTATAGGCCCACAAAACCTGGTTGTTTACGATTCAGCAGGTTTAACATTCAGGAATTTCGATATTTTTGGTGGAAAATCGCAAGTTTCAATAAATGGAACTGTTCCAGAAGTGAACAACGATTCTATTGAAGTTTCTTTCAAAGATTTTAATATTTCTAATTTGGATATTGCTACCAAACTGGCCAATATAGACATGGACGGCCATATCAACGGCTTGATGCAATATTCAATTATTGGCGAGAATCCCACGTTTATTTCAGATTTAACCATTAATAATTTTGTGTTTAACGATGAAGTGCTGGGTACTGCCCGAATTATGAACACCTGGGATAATACGAATAATTCCATCTTCGTGAATTCGCAGATTATCAGGGAAGGAAATTCAGGTAGGGGCGAAGTTTTTTCCATTAGAGGATTGTATTACCCTTTCAAGGATGAAGACGCTATTGATCTGAAGGTTAATTTCAACCGCTTTAAATTGGTTACACTGGAGCCTATTGTGGCTGAGTTTGTAAGAGATATTGAAGGTTCAGCTTCAGGAGAAATAAAAATTGATGGTTCTTTTCAAAAGCCGGTATTTAAAGGAAAAATTGAATTTTACAGAACCAGTTTAGTAGTTAATTATTTGAATACCAAGTATTCGTTCTCAAATGATATTGCATTTGAAAAAGATAAAATTGACCTTAGCGGCTTGGTAATTTATGACACTTTAGGTAATAATGCTACAATTAACGGAAGTTTATACCATTATTATTTTTCTGACCCTTACTTCGATTTTACCATCAATACTGACAGATTATTGTTTTTTAATACAAATAAGAAAATGAACGATTTGTATTATGGAACGGCTATAACTTCGGGAAATATAAGGGTTAGTGGGAGCCCGAGAGATATTTCGCTGGATATGGATGTGCAAACTGCCGAAGGTACAAACGTGTATTTACCGCTTGACTATTCAGTAGAAATTTCTGACAAAGATTATATCATTTTTGTTGACCATACTATTGATAAAAAAATTCAGGATAGTATTGAAATGGCTGAAAAGAAAAGAAAAGATGAAGAAAACCTGAAATACAGCCTGAATCTGAAAATGAACATCAACTCTGATGCGAAGGTGACGATATTTTTACCCTCGGATATGGGGAAAATTGAATCGAGGGGTAATGGCGACCTGACCATGAAGGTTAATTCCGATGGTGATTTTACTATAATTGGCGATTACATTGTAAACAAAGGCGTGTTTAATTTTATTCTGGGAAACCTTGTTCAAAAACGTTTTGAGCTGGTGAATGGGGGGCGTATTTCCTGGAGTGGCGACCCTTATCTTGCCAATGTTAGTATAAAAGGGCTTTACAAAGTAAAAACCAGTATCAGCAACCTTGGGGTGGTGGTTGATTCTTCTTCAAATTATTCAGGAAAAGCAACGGTAGAATGCTATGCTATATTGACTGATCAATTGCTGAACCCAAATATCCGTTTCGAAATAAAAATACCTGATCTCGACCCTGATTTGCAAAGGCAGGTTTTTTCCAACCTCGACACTACCAACCAGGCAATGATGAATGAACAAATGATTTCGCTACTTGTGTTGGGTACTTTTAGTTTCAGCAATGCATCCAATGTTTCACTGAGCAGTTCATATTACACTGTGTTGTCAAATCAACTGAGCAGCATGCTTTCCAGGCTGAGTGATGCCGTTGATATCGGTGTAAATTATAAACCCGGAGATAATGTTTCACAAAATGAATTTGATGTGGCTCTTTCTTCACAATTTCTTGACGACCGTTTGCTGGTTGAAGGAAGTTTTGGTATGACTTACGACAAAGCCCAGCAAAATGCCAGTAATATTGTGGGCGATGTGGATGTGAGCTATAATTTAACCAAGGATGGCAGGTGGATACTGAAAGGCTATAATCATTCCAATGTTAATTCCTACTACAATTACAGCAATTACGATAAATATGCGCCTTATACCCAGGGTGTTGGTGTTGCTTTCAGAAAAGATTTCAATAACCTGGCTGAGCTTTTCCAGCGTACAAGGCCAAAGAAAAAGGATAGAAAGGAACAGGAAAATGAAGAAAGCGAAAACGATGAAAGCATTGAATAAAAAAATTGGGCTGCTGTTAACAATATTTTGCCTGGCGCAAAATGTTCTGCTGGCACAAATTACGATCACACAGTCTGATATGCCCTCCCAGGGAGATACCATTCGTACCAGCACGGGGCTGAATCTTGATTTTGCTGACGTTAGCGAAACCGGTGAAAATTTTACATGGGATTTTTCGCAACTGGTATCAATCAACCAAACAGTTGACACCTTTGTTGGGCCATTGCAAACTCCCGTTTTTTACTGGCCTTTTTTTCTTCTAAGTTCAAATTTGGCCAGTCCGATTGTAGGCGATTTACCTATTCCTGATTTACCTGTGACAGATGTTTTCGCTTTTTACAACAACAGCAGTTCTAATTACCAGGATGTTGGATTTGCGGCTACTCTTGCCGGAATTCCACTTCCTTTCAAGTACAACTCACCGGATATTTTGTATAAATTTCCAATGAATTACGGAAATATCGATTCCTCTGAGTCGGGTTATGCATTTGGAATTCCCGACCTTGGCTATATTCTAGTTGAACGAAAACGAGTGAATACAGTAGATGGTTGGGGAACTTTAACGACACCTTATGGCACTTTTGAAGTTTTAAGGCAGAAATCGGAAGTTACTGAATACGACAGTATTTATATTGATTCTTTGAATTTCGGGGTACCGGTTACCAGGAATTATGTTGAATATAAATGGTTGGGAAAAGGAATGAAAATTCCAATCCTTCAGGTTAATGATGATTTGGCAGGTTTGGTTGCTGTATATATTGACTCGCTACCTGGCGAACCCGTAAGAATTTCTGAAAATCACGAAATTGCTGATTTGCTGGTCTTTCCAAACCCTGTTTCGTCCAGGCTTTTTGTTCAATTCAAGCTAGATGAGGCAGAGAATATTCAACTTTCTTTGCTCAGTATTTCGGGAAATAAAATTTTCAGTATCCCAGAAAAATTTCACCCTGCCGGAAAAGTAAATCTGACATTGAACTTGCTGGAGAAGAATTTGGAAAGTGGAAATTATTTGCTCGAATTAAGGGTGGGCAAGAAAGTTTTTACAAAGAAATTTTTTTACAATAAATAATTTCACAATAAATATTCTTTACTAAATACTATGCCACTTAAGGTTTACAAATCATCTGCCGGCTCAGGAAAAACAACCACTTTGGTGAATGAGTACCTGAAAATAACCTTGAAAAATCCACAGGTTTTTAAAAATGTGCTGGCTATAACCTTTACCAATAAAGCGGCAAATGAAATGAAGGAAAGGGTGCTTGATGCACTGGTTAAACTATCGTCGGGGGAGGGGAGTAAATACAGCGAGTTCAACGATTTGATTGCTGAAATTGGTTTAAACGAAACTGAAATAAAAACACATGCCGAAAAACTGCTTTCGCTTATTCTTCATCGCTACGATGAATTTTCGATTAGTACTATAGATTCCTTTGTACACCGTGTTGTACGGACTTTTGCAACCGATGTTAAGCTACCGCAAAATTTTGAGGTTGTTATTGACACCGATGAAATTGTCCCTGAAATTATTGAAAAATTGTTTGAAAAAATTGAGCCGGGCAATGCCTTCACCAGCCTGATGGTTGATTTTGTGATGAAACAATTGGACGATGAAAAGAACTATGATCCAACAAGAATGCTGGATGATTTCATTAAAACCCAATTGAACGAAGAAAGCCACTTATTCTTGAAAAAGATAGAACATCTGAATGCTGATGATTTCTTGAAAATTATTGGAAAAATTAATTTTTTACTGAAAAACAGGAAGGATTCCCTGCAGGCAATTGGTAACGAAGCGATGGCTTTAATTGAAGAAAGTGGATTGTCGCTTACTGCATTTTACCAGGGTTCAAAAGGCATTTTTAACTACTTCAGTAAACTGGCTGAGTTTAAGAACAATAGTGTAACAGACGTTGGTGCCTATGTTGACAGAACTGTAAATGATGAAGTTGAATGGCATAGCTCAAAAGCTTCACCTTCGGACAGAAGTATGATTGCCGCACTTAAAGATGATTTAAAGCAGTTGTTTCACGCTTCGCGGAAGTTGTCAAGCGACTACTGGTTATATTATTTTATTTTGAGCAAAATTCACCAGCTGGCACTGATGAAGGAAATTCGCTGGTTGTTTACGGATTATACCGATCAAACCCAACGGGTGCATATATCTGAATTCAATAAGAAAATAAATGATCAAATTTCAGGGCAGCCGGTGCCTTTTATTTATGAGCGCCTGGGTCGTAAATATCAGCATTTTTTGATAGATGAATTTCAGGACACTTCCTTGTTGCAGTGGCAAAATTTGCTTCCCTTGCTTGAGGAATCGCTGGCTTCGAATAATTTGAATATGTTGGTTGGCGATACAAAGCAAGCTATTTACCGTTTTAGAAATGGTGAAGTGGAATTGTTTGCCAATTTGCCCAAAATCTATAAAAATGACGGCACACCCGAAATGATTGCCAGGGAAAAACTGCTTGAGGCAACTTACTCACCGGTTCCGTTAGATGTGAATTTCCGTTCGAAAAGAGAAATTGTTGATTTTAATAATGAATTTTTTGAATCGCTGAAAAAATCCGTTAGCCCGAAATTGCAGAAAATTTATGAAGAACACAGCCAAAAGCTTCCTGGAAACCTGGAGAGGGAAGGTGGATTTGTTTCAATTGAATTAATTCCTGCTGAAAATTCAGCAGAATATTTGCAGAAACGTTTACTTCACGTTCAGCAAAGTGTTGATAAACTTTTGGCTGCCGGAAACCGGCGAAGAGATATCTGCGTGCTTTCCAGGTCGAATGCCAATGCTGCACAGGTTGCCTCTTTTTTGGTTGAAAATGGCCATAAAGTGATTTCACCTGAATCGCTTTTGCTTTCCAATTCTGCAAGGGTTAGGTTGATAGTTTCTTTTTTAAAGTTGATTTCTGAACCAAAACAAACACTCTTCCAGGCTGATTTTATGTATAACCTGCTACTGGTTAGGAATAAAGAATCAGAATTTCATTCGGGTTTTTCAAAAATTATAAGAGCAGAATCTTTTGAATTTGATGAGTTCATGCATCTATTGGAAATTGAAATTCAGGAAAAAGATTTGGCCGGTCAATCTATTTATGAAATTGCAGAGTTTGCAATCCGTAAGCTAGGAGTTGCAAAGGAAACAGACGTTTTCCTGCTAAATTTTCTTGATTTTATAAATGAAAACCAGGAAGCGGGCATGGGAAGATTGGATCTCTTTCTTGAAAAATGGGAAAAGAAAAAAAATACCGCTTCGGTAATAACGCCAACGGAAGAAGATGCAATCAGCGTGATGACAATTCATAAGGCCAAAGGTTTGAAATTCAATAATGTAATTGTTGATATTACGCAAGGCAGAAATCAAAATGGCAAATCGGAGTTTTGGAAAGAATTATATTCTGATGAATTGCCTGACCTGAATATTATTTTGCTGCCAATTAAAAATGACATTGAAAAGGCTGGTTTTGCAGAAGTAAATGAAGAAGAAAAAGACAAAACCCTTCTCGATTTGATAAACGTAATTTACGTTGCATTTACCCGCGCGGTTGATTCCTTGTTTATCATCAGCCATCAACCTGAGAGAGGCGATAATAAATTGACTAAATACCTTGTTGCATTTCTTCAGGAAAAAGGAATTTGGGATGAAAGTCGGGCAAGTTATGAATTTGGAAAAATTTCAGCGTCGAAGGATAAGCATGAAAAAATAGGAAAAGAAAAAATCGAACTGAAACAGTTTATTTCAACGGATTGGAAAAATATGATTTCAGTAGCTGGTTCTGAAGAAATTTTATGGGAATTGCTAGACGAAAGGCCAGCAAGAAGTTATGGCAACCTTTTACACAAAATGCTCTCGGAAATTATTGCAACTGACGACATTCCTTCAGTAGTTCAAACCTATCTTAATTCAGGCATCATCGAATTTAAAGAAAGTATTGAAATTCAGGGAATGCTGGAGGAAATTGTGAACCACCCACGTTTAAAGCCATTTTATAATAGAAATATTATTTGCAAAAATGAAAGTAGTATCATTGACCCAAAAGGCAATGTCCTGCGACCTGACAGGGTTGTAATTGATGGCGAAAAACTAATTATTATTGATTATAAAACAGGAGAGAAAATGGATGATCATGTAAAAAAAATTAGTCAATATGCCGATGTATTTTCTTCACTTGGTTATGAAAATATTACCAAATTCCTGGTTTATGTCAACAATGGGGTTGAGTTAGCAGAGGTTTAAAAATTGATAAATTAAGGGTTGTTTGAGTGTTTAAATTATCCGATTTTGAAATTTATTTTTTCAGATCCGTAAAATTCCCCTAAAAATAAGCTCCTGAAAAAGATTTAAGGGACAACATAGCAGAAAGTTAGAAAAGGTGGCATAATTTTAGAACTCGTCTTCTTTTAACTTAACTAGATATTTATGAAAAAGTTGTTCTTTTTGTTTTTTGTTTTATTAGTTTTCAATTTTCCGTCAACTGCTCAGACGGATATAGGTTTATTGCGATTTCCGGCAATCTATAACGACCAGGTAGTATTTTCCTATGCCGGAGATTTATATACTGTTTCTTTAGAGGGAGGAACAGCACGCCGATTAACGAGCTATGAAGATGGTTACGAAATGTTTCCCCGCTTTTCGCCTGATGGAAAATCAATAGCTTTTACTGGACAATATGACGGAAATACAGAAGTTTTCTTAATTCCCGCCGAAGGCGGTATTCCTAAAAGGTTGACCTACACAGCCACACTTGGCCGAGATGATATTTCTGACAGAATGGGGCCAAACAATATTGTGATGGCTTGGGAAGGCAATGAAAATATAGTTTATCGTTCGCGGAAACAATCCTTCAATTCATTTAAAGGACAGTTATTTAAGGTTTCTAAAGAAGGTGGGCTTTCTGAAGAACTCCCGCTTCCTTCAGGTTCTTGGTGTTCATTTTCTCCTGATGGGACAAAAATGGCGTACAACCGTGTTTTCAGGGAATTTCGTACTTGGAAGTATTACAAAGGCGGTATGGCCGATGATGTATGGATTTATGATTTTGAAACAAAACAAACCATTAACATTACTGATAATGACTTTCAAAATATTTTCCCAATGTGGTCAGGCGATAAAATCTATTTCTTGTCCGATCGCGACCGCACTATGAACCTTTTTGTTTATGATGTAAACAGCAAACAAACAACAAAAGTGACAGATTATACATTTTATGATATTAAGTTCCCTTCGCTTGGAAACAAATCCATTATATACGAAAATGGCGGATATCTATACAATTACAGCCTGGCCGATGGTTCTATAAGCAAAATTGTTGTAAATATTGAAAATGATCTGCTTACCGGCAGAAACGAATTCAAGGATGCCAGCAAGTTTATTAATTCTTTGGCAATATCGCCCGATGGAAAAAGAGTTGTGTTTGGCGCCAGGGGTGAAGTGTTCACTGTACCCGCTGAATCAGGCGTCACAAGAAATCTAACCCAATCTTCAGGCGTTCACGACAGAAATGTGGAGTGGTCACCCGATGGGAAATACATTTCTTTTATAAATGATTTAACAGGTGAAGATGAGATTTATATTCAAAACCAAAATGGACTTGAAGCACCCGTTCAGTTGACTTCAAATTCCGATACTTATAAATACAACCCAATTTGGTCGCCTGATTCAAAAAAATTATTGTGGTCGGATAAGATGGGAAGGCTGAATATGATTGATATTGCTTCCAAAAAAGTTACCACAGTTGTTGAAGATTCCGAAGACTGGGAAATTACTGACTACAATTGGTCACCCGACAGCCGCTGGATTGCTTATACGCTCCCTCAACAAAAAACAGTTAGCGCAATATTTATTTATGATACACAAACAGGCGTAGCAAAACAAGTTACCGATAATTGGTACAATGCTGGCGACCCGGTTTTTGATAACAACGGAAAGTATTTGTTCTTTACCTCTGCCCGAGATTTCAACCCAATTTATAGCTGGACGGAATGGAATCACGCTTACCAGGATATGAATGCTATTTATTTCGTGACTTTGCAAGCATCTGCTGACAACCCTTTTAAACCTGTAAATGATGAGGTTAATGTAAGCACCAAAGAAACTGCCGAACCGGCTAAATCAGAAGATTCAAAAAAAGGCAAAGGGAAAACAGAGGAAACAGAAGCTAAAAAAGAAGAATTGTCGGTAAAAATTGATTTCGACGGCATTACTGACAGGGTATTGAAATTGGATATTAAGCCAGGAAATTATTGGAATATTAATCCAGTTGATAATTCAGTCTATTATGTGTTCAACTCAGCTAAAACTTCGGGCCCTGAGCTTAAGATGTTTGATTTAAAAGAAAAAAAGGAAACAGAACTGGGTAATGTCAATTCGATAATTATTTCAGCGGATTATAAAAAAGCGCTGATAAATGAAAATAGCAAGTATGCTGTAATTGATTTACCAAAAAGTAAAATCAAGGTTGACAAGTATCTTGACCTTGGCAATATGGAGGTGATGATTGACCTTTCTCAGGAATGGATGCAAATCTATAATGAGTCGTGGCGTCAAATGCGTGACTTCTTTTATGCTCCGAACATGCATGGCGTTGACTGGCAGGCTATTCACGATAAATATGCTGTTTTGGTTCCATATGTTAAAAACCGGAATGATTTAAATTATTTAATTGGTGAAATGATTGGCGAACTCAGTGTTGGACATGCCTATGTGCTGGGGGGCGATAAACCAAAACCAAAAAGAATTCCTACCGGTTTGCTTGGCGCGAAAGTAAGCAAGGATGCTTCAGGGTATTTTATAATTGATGAAATTCTTCCAGGCGAAAACTGGCTCAGCAATTCAAGGTCGCCTTTAACTGAGGTGGGTGTTGATGTTGAAGAAGGCAATTTTATTGTTGCGGTTAATGGAAAATCCACAAAAGATGTGGCCGATATTTATGAAATGCTTGTTGGAACCGCTGGAAAACAGGTAATTCTTACTGTGAATTCTAAAGCTGAATCAGCTGGAGGCCACGATGTGATTGTTATTCCAACTGCCGATGAAGCAAGCTTGTATTATTTCAAATGGGTTCGTGGCAACATCGAAAAAGTAAGCAAGGCAACCAACGGCGAAGTTGGCTACATCCATATTCCTGACATGGGGCCAGAAGGATTGAACGAATTTGTAAAATATTTTTATCCACAGCTCAATAAAAAAGCGCTGATTATTGACGACCGCGGAAATGGGGGCGGCAATGTTTCCCCAATGATAATCGAAAGATTGAACAGGGAAATTGCCTTGTATGGTATGTCGAGAAACAATAGTGTGAATACAAAACCGGGCCAGATGATGATGGGGCCAAAAGTCCTTCTGATAGACAACTATTCAGCTTCGGATGGCGATTTATTTCCTTATCAATTTAAAAAATTAAAAATAGGAACAGTTATCGGCATGCGGACATGGGGCGGTGTTGTAGGAATTCGTGGTTCATTGCCATTTGTTGATGGTGGCGACCTGCGCAGGCCTGAGTTTGCACCCTTTGACACTGATGGAAAATGGACCATTGAAGGCGTTGGTGTTGAACCCGACATCGTTGTGGATAATGACCCGGCCAAAGAATATGCCGGTGATGACCAGCAGCTGAATAAGGCAATTGAAGTAGCGCTTGAACAACTAAAAACTGTTAAGCCAATTCCTGAAATTCCGCCATATCCGGATAAATCTAAATAATTATGAAAATGAAAAAGAGCAGTCTAATTTCAGATGAGTTTGCTGAAAAACAGCGCCCATCGCTTCGTGATCAGACAAATGACAGTAAAAGCTCTGATAAAATTAGAAAAATTGAAGTTGAATCGAATTTGTCGCGCTTGAATCCCGAGCGAAGGCAAAAAATAAAATTCAATATCAGGACGGGCTATGTTTTCGTCAACCCGAACGACATTATTTATTGTTCGGCCGACAGCAACTACACCCACATCACCTTCACCAACCAAAAGCAGCTAACGGTTTCGCTTACGTTAAGCAATGTGATGGAAAGCCTGCCACCTTCAATGTTTTTGAGAATTAGCCGCTCAACAATCATCAATATTAATTTTCTGACCGAAATAAAGAGAACGGAAAAACTGTGTATTCTGAATGCGGAGAATAAAGTTTATTCATTCCGCATTTCTCCGAAAAATATAAAAGCTTTAATCAACGATTTTTATTTCGACCATTGATTCTGTAAAAACAGTTTTTTATTTTATTATAATTGCATTGATAGAAAGCCACCGCCTTAAATCCGGTGGTTTTCTTTTTTTATGGTAATAAAAATTATTTTTGGTAATAAATTCTGAAAAAACGAAGATGGCAAGAAACTATATTGAGCACGTGTTCAATCTGCGAGATGATTATGAAGGAGAGGTTGTAGCAACGCTCATCATAAAAAAAAATGAATTACCTAGCAAAAAAGCCATTTTGTATGTACATGGTTTTGTAGATTATTTTTTTCAGGATGAACTGGCAGATTGGGCAAATAAAATCGGGTTCAATTTCTACGCGTTGGATTTGAGGAAACATGGCCGCTCATTGCTTCCGTACCAAAGCCCGAACCATTTCAGGAACCACACTGAATTTTTTGAAGAAATTGATTTGGCAGTTGATTATATTAAGAATTTTGATAAAAATGAAAAGCTTGTTTTACTTGGGCATTCCACCGGTGGCTTAATAGTTCCGCTTTACCTTAACCATTGCGATAAAAACCTGGTTGATGCGTTGATTCTAAACAGCCCGTTCTTCGATTTTCCTGTCAATGAAATTATCAAAATAGTACTGCCTGCGATTGGTTTCTTTGGGAAAATAGCACCTGAAACGAAAACCCCTGCAAAAATTGCCGATGGCTATGCAAAGAGTGTCCACAAAGACTATAAAGGCGAATGGGATTTTGATTTAAAACTAAAGCCTATCGAAGGCTTTCCAATTACTCTGGGTTGGATAAGGGGGATAATGCTGGCACAAAATGAAATAAAAAAGGGACTGAATATCCAATGCCCTGTATTGGTGATGCATTCTTCAAAAAGTGTAAAACCCGGAAAGTACAACCCCTCCATGCAGGAAGCAGATTCCATTTTGAATATTCAGGATATCATCAAGTACTCAGGCAAACTGGGGAAAAATGTAAAAAGGGTTGAAATTGAAAACGGAATGCACGATTTGATTTTATCAAAAAAAGAAACCAGGGAAAAGGTCTATTGGGAAATGGAAGAGTTTATTCAGAGATCAGTTTGAGTATAAACAAAAACCCCCGATAAAAAATTACCGGGGTCATTTTTAAGTTTATGCCTGTGCAGTAGGCCCACCCATAGAAAAGGGCGGCATCATGTCATTCTTGGTTTCTTTTATTGGACCGTGTAAGGTCTCGAATTTCCTGATATTGTCCTGCAAAGCTTTGGTCAAGCGTTTTGCGTGTTCAGGGGTTAAAATAATCCTCGATTTCACTTTGGCTTTTGGTGCACCGGGCATCAGTTTTACAAAATCAATTATGAATTCGGCATGTGAGTGGGTGATGATTGCTAGGTTGGAATAAATTCCTTCGCCGATGTCTTCGGGCAGTTCAATGTTGATTTGGTTTTTTGGCTTTGTCTTTTCTTCCATCTTGTATTTTTTTAAAAAAAGAACGTCGCCTTTTGAGCGACGTCCTTTTTTGGTTAACTCTAATCAATTATGCTATTTCTGTCAGAATGCATTTTTGAAGCAGATTCCATCACTGTATCGTATTCTTCTTTCGAACCTACAATGATATCGTCATACTCGCGCAAACCAGTACCTGCCGGAATTTTATGTCCGACAATTACATTTTCCTTCAAACCAAGCAAGTCGTCCGATTTAGCTGCAATAGCTGCCTGAGTCAGAACTTTGGTGGTTTCCTGGAAAGAAGCAGCCGAGATAAAACTGTTGGTTTGCAACGAAGCCCTGGTAATTCCCTGGAGCACCTGGCGGGCAGTTGCCGGCTGAGCTTCACGTGATTGTACCAGTTTTTTGTCGCGGCGTTTCAAAGTTGAATTCTCATCGCGCAATTTACGTGCACTAACTATCTGGCCCCTTTTAAAGTTTTCAGAATCGCCCGGGTCAACAACTACTTTTTTACCAAAAATTTCGTCGTTCACTTCCTGGAATTCAATTTTGTTTACCAGTTCGTTTTCAAGGAAACGGGTATCGCCCGAGTCAGCCACCTGTACTTTACGCATCATCTGACGCACGATGGTTTCAAAGTGCTTGTCGTTGATTTTCACGCCCTGCAGACGATAAACTTCCTGAATTTCATTCACAATATATTCCTGAACTTTCATCGGCCCTTTAATAGCAAGAATGTCTGATGGTGTCATTGCGCCATCTGATAAAGATGTACCTGCTTTTACAAAGTCGTTTTCCTGGGCAAGAATTTGTTTTGAAGTCGGAACCAGGTAGCGTTTTTCCTCACCTGTTTTAGAAGTGATGATAACCTCGCGGTTTCCACGTTTCAGTTTTTTACTGAAGCTAACCACACCATCAATTTCAGAAACAACGGCAGGTTCAGAAGGGTTCCTGGCTTCGAAAAGCTCAGTAACTCGTGGTAAACCTCCCGTGATGTCGCCTGATTTTCCAAAGGCTCTTGGCAGTTTTACCAATAAATTACCGGCCTTAATGCTGTCGCCTTCGTTTACTAAAATGTGAGCGCCAACAGGAAGGTCGTAAGTCCTGATAACTGAACCATCTGTGGCAACAATTTTAATAATCGGGTTTTTCAGTTTCTGCCTCGATTCAATAATTACTTTTTCGTTATAACCGGTTTGCTCATCAGATTCAACACGGAAAGTTATGTTCTCAATAATATTTTCGAATTCAACTTTTCCACCTACTTCTGACAGGATAACGGCGTTATAAGGATCCCAGTCGGCAACTATATCGCCTTTTGAAACTTTAGAACCGTTTTTAATATACAGGTTTGCAGCATAAGGAATATTTCCTGATTGCAAAATGATTCCTGTTTTCTCGTCAATAATTCTCATTTCAGCGCTACGGCCAACAACAATTTGGTATTTTTTTCCTTCAACATTCTTGAAGTCAACAACACGTAGCTCGTCAATATCAAGGTTACCATCGAAATGAACTTCAATTTTAGATGAAACAGCAATATTGGAAGCAGTACCCCCCTGGTGGAAAGTTCTAAGTGTTAACTGTGTTCCCGGCTCACCGATGGATTGCGCTGCAATTACACCAACAGCCTCACCTTTTTGAACCATTCTTCCTGAGGCGAGGTTACGGCCATAACATTTGGCGCAAACACCTCTTTTAGATTCGCAGGTAAGTACTGACCTGATTTCGACTGATTCAATTGGTGAACTTTCAATCAGGCTGGCGGTTTCTTCCTTAATTTCCTGGCCACCTTCAATGATTAATTCATTCGATAATGGATGATATACATCATGAAGGGTAACGCGACCCAAAACTCTGTCGTACAATGATTCAACCACGTCTTCGCCTTTTTTCAAAGCGCTGATGGTTAATCCTCTTAATGTACCGCAATCTTCTTCGTTAATAACTACATCCTGAGCAACGTCAACCAGCCTACGGGTAAGGTAACCGGCATCGGCAGTTTTCAAAGCGGTATCGGCCAAACCTTTACGGGCACCGTGCGTGGAGATAAAATATTCAAGAACCGAAAGTCCTTCTTTGAAATTGGACAAAATCGGGTTTTCGATAATTTCACCTGTTGTAGCGCCAGATTTCTGCGGTTTTGCCATCAGTCCCCTCATTCCTGAGAGCTGACGAATCTGCTCTTTAGAACCACGGGCACCTGAATCGAGCATCATATAAACAGGGTTGAAGCCCTGGTCGTTTTTCGACAATTCCTGCATCGAGGTGTTTGTCAGGTGTGAGTTGGTATGTGTCCAGATGTCAATGATTTGATTGTAGCGCTCATTGTTGGTAATGAAGCCCATATTGTAATTGTTCATTACTTCATCAACCTCTTCATTGGCATTTTTAATTAATGATTCTTTTACTTCAGGAATCAATACATTTCCAAGTCCAAAAGAAAGGCCACCTTTAAAAGCCATAGTAAATCCAAGATTTTTAATATCATCAAGGAATTTCGCGGTAGCGGCTGTACCAGTTTCTTTCAAAATTTCACCAATAATATCTCTCAAAGCTTTTTTAGTAAGCAATTGGTTGATATAGCCGTATTCGCGAGGAACAACCTGGTTAAATATTACTCTACCTACAGTGGTTTCAAGCATCTTGTTCACAAGTACCCCGTTTTCCTTCAAGTCAACTTTAACATTGATTATGGCATGCAAGCTAACTCTTCCTTCGTTGTAGGCAATAATAACTTCCTCAGGTGAATAGAATTTCATTCCTTCACCTTTGACAGGATGCTCGGGTGTGTTTGTCCTGGCTTTGGTAATATAATACAATCCAAGTACCATGTCCTGCGACGGAACTGTAATAGGAGCACCATTGGCGGGATTCAAAATATTGTGAGAAGCCAGCATCAGAATTTGTGCCTCAAGTATAGCTGCGTTACCAAGTGGAACGTGCACAGCCATCTGGTCACCGTCAAAGTCGGCGTTGAAAGCTGTACAAACCAATGGATGCAGGTGAATAGCTTTTCCTTCAACCAGTTTTGGCTGGAATGCCTGAATACCCAAACGGTGAAGGGTAGGAGCACGGTTGAGCAGAATCGGATGTCCTTTCAAAATATTTTCGAGAATATCCCAAACTACAGCATCTTTTCTTTCAACAATTTTTTTAGCTGATTTAACTGTTTTAACGATTCCGCGTTCCAGCAATTTCCTTATAATAAAAGGTTTGAACAATTCGGCAGCCATATCTTTTGGAATACCGCACTCATTCAATTGCAAATCTGGTCCAACAACAATTACTGAACGGCCAGAATAGTCAACACGTTTTCCCAAAAG
>DATCTB010000134.1:0-3782 GCA_036568185.1 Bacteroidales bacterium
TGGCAAACTGAACATTTATCCAATGTTCCTGCATATCCCTGTAATGCTATATTTTGCACGTTGTCTCTGGGGTTCGTTGAGGGTAAATCAGCATGAGGAGAACCGTGACACGCGCTGCAATATAAGCCACCATGTCCTTTCGAATCTTTAAATAATTTCCCCGGCTCAGTTGCATAAGTTGATCCATGACAATTGGTTGTGCCGCATGAAGGTTCATCTTGCCATGGACGTCTTCCATCTTTTATTGATTCTGCAACCTCTTCCATATCACCATGACAATCCTGGCAAGTCATTCCGGCAGCATGCATGGCACCCCTGAAACACTGCGCATCTTGACCGGGATGGCACTTATAACAATCATTCGTTTTGTCTTTATGTTTATCATGAATAGCTTCTGATAAAGAAGGTACGCCAGGATGACCAGTAGTGCCAAGAGCAAAATCAGCATGACATTCAGCACAAAGAATGGGTAGATCGGTCGGATCGAAACCACCTTCATCATCGTGTTCATCCAAAATATCTTGTTCGCTGCTATGGCAACCTGAAGAAACACAACCAATTTCACCCGAAACTGGTATTACATTCTGCGTGGTAGCCAATTGATTTCCATTCAAATCTGTCAATGTAAAAAGAGCTAATTGAAATGGATCTTCATTTTGCGTATCAGCGTCAGTATAAGGAGTAACCGGAATTCCATCAACAAAATAGTGGTCTGATGAAAATGCCATTGTTCCGTTTAGGCCAGCACCTGTCAACCCAATATTATCTGGAAGGTTAACTCCAAATAAGGCATATTCATAATCCCAAAAATTAGTTTTTCCTACGGAATAAGTATTACCTGGTACTTCATAAGAAACGTTAACTCCTGAAGATATAATCTGTGGATTTTGTGTGGCATTGCCCTTTAAGATTACCTGGCTCCTTAAATTATTGTAAGGGGGTAAGATAACTACAGAATTAAAGTCTTTGTTGGCGCAGTGCATGCCCAAATCATTCCAACCAATAATAATATACTCATCAGTATCATCTGGGTTATAAAAGCTGGAAAAAAGTAGCGGCAATAAAATAATTGTTGCTAAAAGTGCAGTAAGTTTCATTTTCATAGTAGCCTCATTTTTCGTTAGTAAATAAAAATAATTACAAATATAATAGTCTATATATATAGAAGTGTCGATATATGTATGCTATATAACATACTTTGCTTATTTAGATATAATCTTAATAATCAGTATTTTAAAAATGAAATGGTGAGAAGAGAGAAAATCCGTACGTGAGAATATAGCTGTAAAATAAAAAAAAGCCTTCCTAAAAGGAAAGCTTTTTCAGAATCTGTACCCGAGGCCGGAATCGAACCGGCACGAGTGTTACCTCATTGGTTTTTGAGACCAACGCGTCTACCAATTCCGCCACTCGGGCTTTTTTCGTGGAAATGGAGTGCAAAGGTAAAAATATTTCATTCATTCCATCAAAGCGAATTAAGGATTTTTTGGAAATAATTGATTAATATTTTGTTGCAAGCTTTTTAAATACTAATTTTGCCGGGCTTTTTTAAACCAAAACCAACAGCCGTATGATTCCGGAAAACATGGTAAGTATTTTTTCAGGCAGAGAAAGCCATTACCTTGCTGAGAAAATCGCAAAAAGTTATGGAACTGAATTGGGAAAAACAGTGGTTACCACATTTTCAGACGGCGAATTTCAACCTTCATACGAAGAAAATATCAGGGGTAGGGATGTATTTATTGTACAATCTACCTGTCCGCCAGCAGATAATTTTATGGAATTGCTAATGATGGTGGATGCGGCAAGACGTGCCTCAGCCAGAAAAATTATTGCTGTTATACCTTATTTTGGTTATGGAAGGCAAGACAGGAAAGACAAACCCCGCGTTTCAATCGCTTCTAAACTTACAGCCAATTTATTGACTGCCGCCGGAGTACAACGCATTATTACCATCGATTTGCATGCCGACCAAATTCAGGGTTTTTTCGATGTTCCTGTTGACCATTTATTTGCATCCAATATTTTTCTTCCATACTTAAAGGAATTAAACCTGCCCAACCTGGTAATGGCTTCGCCTGATACGGGCGGAACCCGGCGTGCTGCAACTTATGCGAAGGCTGTGAATACTGGTTTTGTGATTTGCTACAAGCAACGTGCAAGGCCTAACGAGGTAGCAACCATGCAATTGATTGGTGATGTGGAAGGAAAAGATGTAGTGCTGGTGGATGACATTATCGACACAGCAGGAACTATCACAAAAGCTGCCGGAGTATTGATGGATAAAGGCGCAACAAGTGTGCGTGCTTTTTGTACACACCCAATCCTTTCAGGAAAAGCTATTGAAAAAATTGAAGAATCGGCTTTTACGCAAGTAATTGTTGCTGACACAATTCCCATAAAAAGGGAAAGCAGCAAGATTACCGTTCTTTCAACTGCTAATTTATTGGCAGAAGTAATTCACCGTGTTCAGAATTACGAATCAATCAGTTCATTATTTAATCTGAAATTAGAATCATAAACAATAATCATTAAATTTTTTAACAAATGAAAACAGTATCATTGAGCGGTACGCTTAGAGCGTACGTAGGGAAAAAAGATGCTAAAAAACACAGAAGGGAAGGAAATGTTCCTTGCGTGCTTTATGGCGGTAAAGAACAAGTTCATTTCATCGTAAATGACTTTGAATTTGGCAAACTAATTTTCACACCTGAAGTTAACCTGGTTAACCTGGATATTGAAGGAAAAACAACTTTAGCCATATTACAGGATGTGCAATATCATCCAGTAACAGATAAAGTATTGCACGCCGATTTTTTGGTTGTAACTGACGATAAACCAATTACAGTTGCCCTGCCAATTAAAACTTCAGGCGTTTCACCAGGAGTTCTGGCTGGTGGAAAAATGCATATGAAAATGCGAAAGCTGGTTGTAAAAGGCTTGGTTAACAAAGTGCCGGAAATTATTACAATTGATATTTCAAAAATGACAATTGGAAGCAGCATTAAGGTAAAAGATATTCAAGTTGATGGTCTGACATTCTTAAATGTTCCTTCGGCGGTGGTTGTAAGCGTTAAAACAGCCCGTGTTATCGCTCTTGAAGAAGATGAAGAAGAAGATGAAGAAGCTGAAGGCGCAGAAGGTGCTGAAAGTTCAGAAGCTGCAGAAGGCGCTCCTTCCGAATCGTAACAATAATTTAGAACCTGAAAAAGGGATAAAGTGTTTTCTTCGCTTTATCCCTTTATTTTTTTTTGATAAATTTAAGCCCTCATTATTGTTTTCTTGAATATAGAAAATTAGGAGATTATTCTTAGTGGAACTTTGGGGCTTCTTTCTGTTTTTTTTGAGGTATAGTATTAAAAAGTCGTTGCACAAAGTTTCTCAAAGAAGGCACAAAAAACACTAAGGTTTTTAAGCAATTTTAATTAAACATATTTTAATAAATTGAAATACCTGGTAGTTGGTTTGGGAAATGTTGGTGCGGAGTATGCCAATACCCGCCACAATGTTGGCTTTGTGGTAGCTGATGCGCTTGTTGGCGAGTTGAAAGGAAAATTTGAACTTGAACGGCACGCCTTCGTGAGCGAAGTACGTTTTAAAGGGCGTACATTGGTGGTAATCAAACCAACAACCTACATGAACCTGAGCGGGAAAGCCGTTAAATACTGGCTTGATAAAGAAAAAATTTCGGTTGAAAACCTATTGGTGGTGGTTGACGACATTGCCCTTCCACTTGGAACCCTCCGCATGAAAGCCAAAGGCGGCGATGCCGGGCACAACGG
>DATCTB010000135.1:0-2662 GCA_036568185.1 Bacteroidales bacterium
CAGTATTCTACCTGGCTTTGTTTACCTTAATTGTGATTGAAAGCGTTAAAATGCACGGCATCTTTTCTCCCATCAGGATTTTTATTTTTAGCCTGCTTTCTTTTTTTATGGCAAGCCTTACGATAATTGTTTTGGGCTTAATTGTTTTTATAACAGCCATTTACATTGCTTTCAAAATTATCAAATTCCTTTTCTTTTCCAATAAAAAATCTTATTCAAGAAATGATGAGGAGGAAGAAGTTACTGGCATCTTCAGGAAAGGCTTGTCATCATTTAAACCGGAAGTGTTGGAATGGGAACAGGAATTGAAAACAAGAAAACCTGAAAAGAGAGAAAAAGTAAAGCCAAAAATCACTATTTCAAGGAAGAAAAAAGTTTCAGAAAAGACTTATAAAAGCGATATTCCCCGTCTTCACCCGGATTAAATTAAAAAATGAAATTTCCATCAAATACAACTATCGAACAGCTAATCAAAGCATTAAAAGATGGTATTTCATCCGGGAAAATAAACGCCTATTTTGGTTCCCCGGCAGATTCACACAAAATCCAGCTTTTTGAAACAGCTTTTGGAGTGAAGCTTCCCGGTTCCTACAAAACTTTTCTAACCCATTTTAATGGCGGTTTTATTGCAGATAGTGAAGCGGACAACCTGATTTTAATTGATGAATTTGAAGAAGCAAAAAATATCAGCACCCGGATTTTAAGCATCGAAGAGCTAATTGAATCTTACGAATCTCTTTCCATCGACAATTGGAAAATCCGCCAAAGTTGGGAAGGGTTTTACCCCTATTTGCCGTTTTGTATAAAATCTGAAAATGAAAAGTTAATTTTTATAGACCAAACCATGCCCAACGAGTCTTCGGTTTATTTTGCTTTGCACGATGAACCGGCAAGAGATTGGGAAATAGTTTTCGATGGTTTCACTGATTTTCTTGCAAATTATATCTTATCAAACGGGCAACCAGAATATTCTGTTAAAAGCGAAATTCTAAAAGCAGAAGATTTATTGGTAACGCTTGAAGCAAAATTTGACGAAAAGAACGACCCGGAAGCAATTGTAAAAAGAAACAGCGCCTACCTCGAACTCTTCCCCAATGACGCGCTGAGCTATACTTTGCGCGGCAATGCTTATTTTGATTTGCATCAATATGAAAATGCACTTAATGATTTTAATAAAAGCATTGAAATCAACCCAAAATCAGCTTTTGCCTACCATAACCGGGGCAAAATGCTTTTAAGCCTTGAAAAATCAAGGGCAGCATTAATTGACATGGACACTGCCTGCCGTTTAAAACCTGGCGACCCCTATTATTTGGTTGGGCGGGCAGATGCTTTTTACGCACTCAACCGAATGGAAGAAGCGCTGGCTGACTGCAACCGCGCAATTGAACTGGACGAATATGAAATATTGGCTTACATGACGCGCTACAAAATCTATTTGTACCAGGGCGAAGGATACAAAGCTGAAGCTGACAATGATAAAATTGATGAGTTATTGGCGGATGAATGACCAAATTAACTTTGATACTTAAACCCCAATTTCGGTGATTTTATGGCTTCAACCAATTGAAATTCTTTCACATCTTCTAAAGTCAATGTTCCAATAGCTTCTTTTATCCTTTTTTCTTTTGGTAAGGAAGCCATTCTCAATTCCTGGTTGCGGTGGGCTTTTTCAACCATTTTTCTAACCGACCTCGCATTTCCAAAAAAGATATCCCGAGCCAAATAAACACTGTCAAGATATTTACGGATATATTTTGCTGCCTCTTCATTTGGAGTTAGCTGCCTTGCCTTAAACATTTGAATGGCAACTTGATATAATTCATCAGCCGAAAAATCTTCAAAATGGAAAGTCCGGTCAAAACGGGAATTTAAGCCAGGGTTTGATTTTAGAAACTCTTCCATATTCCCGGTATAACCGGCAACTATTAGCGCGAACTCCTTGCGCTTGTCTTCCATTTGCTTAATTAAAGTTGCCACCACTTGTTTACCAAAATCGTTGTGTTCCCCTTCAGTCAAGGAATATGCTTCATCGATAAACAAAACTCCACCCTGTGCTTCTTTAATTACATCCATTGTTTTCAAAGCCGATTGCCCGACAAAACCGGCAACCATATCGCTGGCATCGGCATCAATCAAGTGCCCGCGTTCAAGCAAACCCAGAGCTTTGTAAAATTTGCCCAAAATCCTTGCTACTGTTGTTTTCCCGGTTCCAGGGTTTCCTGAAAAGACACTATGCATTGAAAACACTTTCAGCAAATCTCGGTTCATTTCTTTGTAATAACTGGTAAGCTTAATCATTTCCCGGATTTCTTGTTTGATATTTTCCAAGCCAGTCAATGCATCCAGCTCATCCTGCGCCTCTTTCAATAAATCATAATCTATCGGGAGTTGCAACTTTTTAGCATTATTTGTAGCAGTAATATCTTCAATATCTTCAACCTGCAATTCTGAAAGTTGCTTTTTGGTCAGTTGGCTTATATTTCCGTTAGTTACCAGGCGGATTCCCAGGTTCATCTTGGCTTCATCCACCATGGCATGAGCCAGGCGGGCATTTCCAAAAGTACGGTCCCGTTTCCTGAACGCATTGGTCAGGATTTTGGAAATTTCTTCTTTCGCGGCAGCAGAAAAATGAACATTCCGTTTGTTTGCAGCATATTCA
>DATCTB010000136.1:0-4005 GCA_036568185.1 Bacteroidales bacterium
ATTTTTTATCGGGCATTACCATTCCTGGATAATTGAGGAAAGTGGAATGCCAAAAGAGTTAGAAATTTTAATGAAAGATGAAAACGGGCTTCCAATGGCTTTCCGCCATAATAAATTTGACTTAACCGCCTTACAATTTCACCCGGAATCAGTTATGACGGAGTTTGGGTTGGAGATGATTGGAAATTGGCTACTTTAATTTGCTAATGAGACGATCTGCTAATGTGCTAATTGAAAAAATTTTGCATAATTTTTCAAATCAACGGCATAATAGCATATTAAGTTTGCTGCACCTTATTCTTCGGATTGTAATTACTCTTCGGCTTTATAATTGGCACATCAGCAAATTAGCACATTAACTCTTCTTCGCCGCAATCGTTTCAATCTCAATCAATGAGCCAAGTGGCAAGCCTTTCACTGCAAAAGCCGCACGGGCTGGTGGGTTTTCTGAATAATATTTTCCATACACCTCATTCATTGCTGCAAAATTAGCCATGTCGGAGAGTAGGCAGGTAGATTTTACTACATCCTGAAAACTGTAGCTGGCTTCTTTTAAAATGGCACCAATGTTTTTCATCACCTGTTCGGTTTGCTCTGTAATTCCGCCTTCAATCATTTTGCCAATGGCTGGGTCGATGGGGATTTGCCCTGAAATAAAAAGCATTCCGTTGATTTCAGTTGCCTGGCTGTAAGGCCCTATGGCTTTGGGTGCGTTTGGGGTGTGGATGATTTTTTTCATTTTTATGTTTTTTACAAATTTATTGATTTCTGCGGTAGTTTTAGGCCATTATTTGAAATTATACACTTAAAAAGAAAAAGCTTCGTGGTTACGAAGCTTTTTTATTAAAATTCTATTCCATTTATTACCTCCCAAAAAGTATATAATGCACATCGCTAAAATTCCCACCTCCCGGTGGTGGGTTTACTTGCGTTGTATAACCAACAGCAGCAAACTTGTTGCCATCCTCATAAAATCGCCGGATGGTAACATAATCCCCGTTTCTGGCATTGGAGGCTGCGCTTAAGCGTGGATAATACACCACAAAATCGCCCATGAACCCGGCAGCATGGTTGGCTTCGGCAGTAACTCCACCCCATTCCAGAGAAACCCCGACTTCATTTTCGGTATTGGTGGCAAAGCTAGGATAGGCAAAAGCATAATCATCATTCCAGATTTGCATTTGCTCGATTACTTTGTAATCCGAATTGCGCACTTTTACCACATTGACGTGTGCGTTTTTAAAACCGTTTCCGGCATTGGCACCCCAGGCGAACCACACTTCATTTCCACGTCGTGTAATACCTAAAACGGCATTCCCGGGAAACCCGTTGGAGCCTGTCAACCAGTTTACACCACTCGGGGTATTGTTTGCAAGTCCTGTTGTCCACGAATTTACATTTCTGTCGCGCCAGAAATAGGTAGTTGATGATTCTTTCCACGAAAAAAATCGCATACTGCTGGTGTTGTTGTGACCGGCCCAATACACCTCATCACCGGTGTTTTGGCAAACATGCCCGCCATAAGCAGTACCACCATCAGTTGGGTGGGTGTACCAAAAAGTAAACCCTGATCCTTGTTGAATTTCCTTCAAAGGCAGCCGCATAATTAACAAACCTATTCCCACGGCATCAGTACTGATGTACAATGAATTATCACCAACTGACATATCTGGATAATCAAGAATACCAGAAGTGGCTTCAACTTGTGAGCTTCTTATATCCCAATAAGTCCAGGATGTTCCTCCACTGCTTACAAAATTGGCTGTACTGGCAGCAGCTATTCTGATTATATTATTCCCTTGCAAACAAGTGGCTCCGTCACCACAGAATTGCATGAACCAAATGAACCTGTCTATTGATGGCACATATTGTAAAACCTGGTCACAGCAAAAAGCACCGCTGATACTGTTTCCTGAACCATCTGTTTGTGCTCCGCTAGGAAAAATAGTTGTGGGGTCAAGATTTGTCCATGTTGCACCATCATCCAATGAATAGCGTGCTCCCCAGTTATATGTCATAAAAACAACCTGGTCATTTGCTGCAACACTCGGTTCGGGAACACCGCTCACTCCATTTGGGCCGGCATTGTTGAATTCGTAAAAATTTACTGCTGCTCCACCCAAATTAATTGGATTTCCTAAACTGTCGAACTCAATTGGGATGAGTTTTGAGGATTGCACTGTTGGCTCTGTTTCTCCAAATTCCGGACCAATTGGCGGAACATAAGGTTTTACATCATTAGGTTCATAATCGTGAGGTAAGTCAAGGGGTGGATAGGGTGCGCCTTTCACGCGATGAGCCTCCACTGTTGCCTGGCCTGCTTCTCTACTTTCATCTGCTGGGACTTGTTCTTTGCACCGCGACAAAAATAGAGCTGCCATTATTGCCAGCAGAAAAATTAAAATAAACTTTGAAGTTTTCATAGCATTGTTTTTAGTTAGCCTACTCTTTTCGTTTTTCGGCATTCTCGTTAAGTTTATAATTGGAAAAAGTATTAATCAAAAATCCTGTTAGCCCAAGAAAATATTAGTCAAAAGAGTAACAAAATTAATCAGTTTTTTCGCAGTTTTTTTTCTAAAACTGTCGTATAGTTCAGAACAAATATAGTATTTTTTTTTGCGAAATTCACCAAATTAGCTGTTTGACAAAAACATTAAGTATATTGAATTTTGTCTTCTAATCAATTTTTATATCCCTTTTAATTTGATTGGAAAATAGTATTTTCACAAAAATATTTTAAAGTTAAAGCGATTGATATAAGTTTATTATGAAAATAAAAGCAATAATTACCGGCGCTACAGGAATGGTGGGCGAAGGCGTGCTGCACGAGTGCCTTTTGAGCGACGAGGTTGAAAAAGTATTGGTTGTAGGAAGAAAGCCCTGTGGCTTTTCTCATCCAAAGCTAACGGAAGTGTTGATTACAGATTTTATGAAAGTAGAAACCATCTCGCCCAGCCTGGCAGGTTACAATGCCTGTTATTTCTGCATGGGCGTGTCGTCAATGGGGATGGACAAGGAAAAATACAAACAACTGACCTATGATTTAACAATGGAGTTTGCCCGTGTTGTTAAAGAACAAAATGCAGACATGACCTTTTGTTATGTTTCGGGAACCGGGACTGATGGCACCGAAAAAGGCAGGATTGCATGGGCACGTGTGAAAGGAAAAACCGAAAATGATTTGGCGAAAATGGGTTTCAGGCAGGCTTACGCTTTCCGTCCGGGCTATATCCAACCCACGAAAGGTTTGAAGAATGCGTATAAAGTGTATAAATATCTGGCGCCATTTTATCCGTTCTGGAAACTGGTAATGCCGAATGGGACTGTAACGCTGAAAGAACTCGGGCAGGCGATGATTAATACTGTGAACAAGGGTTACGAAAAGCCGGTGCTGGATTGCAGGGACATCAGGGCACTGGCAGCACGGTAAAAATTGTATTTCCTGATAAGTTTTTATTAAGGCTTGTAGTCTGTTATCTTGTTTTTCATTTAGCAGTTTCAGCCTCAAACCAGCCAGTTTTCAGAAAATCATATATTTGGCAACTCATTTTCTTGATTTATTCACTCCTTATTTCCCCGATTTTTTATGCTAAAGAAATTTAACATTTTTGACCGTTTTTTAAATGTAACTGAAAAAGTAGGTAATGCGCTGCCAAATCCTGCTACCCTTTTTGCAATCTTTGCCGTTCTTGTTCTTTTCTTATCAGGAATTGCGTACTATTTTGGCTGGTCGGCAGTACATCCAAGCACTGGAGAAGTGATTGAACCCATAAATCTTTTATCAAAAAGCGGGCTGCACCGCATCATGCTCGAAATGGTAACAAATTTTACAGATTTTGCCCCGCTTGGGATTGTTATTGTTGCCATGCTGGGAATAGGGATTGCAGAAAGCAGTGGATTGATTGGAGCAATAATCAGGTTGCTGGTTTTATCTTCCCCGAAACGCTATATCACTTTTGTGCTTGTCCTTGCCGGCGTTATTAGTAACGCAGCCAGCGACATAGG
>DATCTB010000137.1:0-10782 GCA_036568185.1 Bacteroidales bacterium
GCCCGCTTCGTCCGCTTTTGCGATGCGTTCAATATTCCATTAATTACTTTCGAAGATGTTCCGGGTTTCCTACCGGGAACAGCACAGGAGTTTGGAGGAATTATCAAGCATGGAGCTAAGTTGTTGTACGCTTTTGCTGAAGCAACCGTTCCGAAAATTACTTTGATTACCCGTAAAGCTTATGGTGGTGCCTATGATGTGATGTCGAGCAAGCACATTGGTGCTGATTATAATTTTGCCTACCCAACTGCTGAAATTGCAGTAATGGGGCCTGACGGAGCTGTAAATATAATTTACCGCGGCTTATCGGATGAGGAAAAGAAAAAAGCAGTGCAGGATTACCGCGACAATTTTGCCAGCCCTTACAAAGCTGCCGAACTGGGTTATATTGACGAAATTATTTACCCGCACAATACCCGAAAGAAACTGGCCCAGGCTTTGGAAATGACACAAAACAAATCGGAGAGCAGCCCGCCCAAGAAGCATGGGAATATTCCGTTATAGCATATAATTTGTAAAATAAAAGCATACTATACAACCGCCTCAAATATTGGGGCGGTTTTTTTATATCTGTTGTTTATTCTCCTACCTTTCCATGTAGCTAAAACCTACTATTTTATACCCTTGCGTTTCCATTTTTTAATTTTTAAATTAGCCAAGTATTTGTTTTAATTCTTATTTTAACGTGTTTAAACCACATAAAACCATGAAAAAGTTTCTCTTTCTTTTTGTTTTATTGATTCAGTTATGTTTCCTTCCACTTGCAGGCTTTACACAAACCATATTTCCGGTACCTAAATACCCTTACGAAACATGCATTGTTGATTACGATTTGGATGGTGACAATGATTTATTGGTTGGATGTAAAATGAGCCCTGAAGATGATACTATTGTGTTTTTTATAAATGATGGATGGGGAAATTTTGAAAAACAACAATTTGCCGCAAATGGTTTTGGATTTATTTATTGTCTTGATTTGACAAACGACAACTATCCTGATATAATTAGCCGGGATGGAGATAGTATATTTTTTTATGAAAACAACCACTCAATAGAAATTGGAGATGGTCATTTTATCAGAGATACTTATGGAAATCCTTTTATTGGAGGGATCGCTGACTTTAATATGGATGGTACTCATGATATTCTTTACTATGATATTGCTGGCCCATGGGGGTGGGGTGTCTTATTTAATAATGGGGACAAAACATTTACTGATACAGCATTTGTTGAAAGTAGTGAAACAAATCTATATGTTTATTCCGGATATATTAATAGGGACAATCGCGCTGATATCCTGCAGACAACATTGAATCAATCAGAAAGTGTTTACATATTAAATAATAATTATCCTGAATTCAATAAAATGAATATTGCCTCTCCATATTGGAATCGTGGGTATATACTTAATGTAAATAGTGATTCTTTAAATGATGTCTTGTTAGTTAAAGAATCATATTTTGGTTCAACCAAGATAGTCAATATGCTCAATAAAGCAGATCATTTCCAGGCTTGTGATACACTTGTCTATGAAAATGGAACTTATATTGGGAATGTGGGCGATTATAACCTGGATGGATACGATGATATATCAATGATAGTTTACCAGGCCAACAATAACCCGATACAGGATTCAATATACATTTATTTTAATGACAAAAATTGTGGTTACACCCATTCCCAGGGTGTATTTATGGGTGATTATTTTTGGCTCGCTACTATCAACAGTGGCGATTTAAATGGTGATGGTTACCCTGAATTGGTAATACAGGGCTACAGCATGCCTACTCCAGAACATATCAGGATACTATGGAACGACGGCACCGGGCATTTTATTGATACCAATTCAGTGTATGTGGGTGAAAAAGAAATTCAACTTCAAAATCAGGTCAGCCTTTATCCCAACCCCACTTCTGGAAAGCTGGTCGTCCGTTCAGGGAATCAAAAAATAAAATCTATTCAGATAATGGATCTGAACGGGAGAATATTGTTTCGTGAAAAATATTCGCAAAGCCAATCTTACATCGAACTAGACCTGGCCCAGCAGGCATTGGTAGCAGGATTGTATTTCTGCACCGTTCAATTGGAAAATGAGGAGTATGTTTTTAAGAAAATAATAAATACTAAAAATTAAAAGTTATGAAAAAGCTTAATTATTTTTTACTTGTGTTAATATTGAGTTTCTCCGCGAGAACTGAACTATTTTCGCAAGTATCTAAACAGGATGCTATTGACTTTGTATTTGATTCAATTGTTATGAACAGGGCGGACAGCGTAAATGTGTATATGGAGCCGAATATTTTATCAGACAACTATTACATTATCAGCCCTTATGATTCAATCGAAGCACCTTTTCCAAATTATTGGTTATTTTTCGTAGATGAAGTCCCGCTATATCTTTGGGGCCATTTATGTACTTATATTTTTATAAATCAAGCAAATGGAGATTATTCTACTACCGATTTCAATTTTCCCCCAATAAATTATCAAACTGAACTGGATAGTTTGAGCATACCATTTAATATAAAAGTAGATTCATTAGACTTTTCTGTTCATTATAATTCAGAAAGGGCAGAAGAAAATTCTCATTATTATGCTGTTATCTTTTCGGGGTATGGACAATCCGGTAACTCAACATGGTGGAATCAATTAAGCCATATGTATTGTGCATTAAGGGAAAAAGGCTATCCTGCTGAAAATATTTATGCATTGTCAGGTGACGGAACAGTTGGAACAAATGATGATTGGAAAAATCCGAGCCTTGATTTAGACAACGACGGAACTGATGACATAATAAATATACCATGTTCAGTTGATAATTTAAATATAGTTTTTCAGGATCTTGAAGAAGAAATGGATGAAGATGATTTGCTTTTTATATTCGCATCTTCTCATGGGTTTATTGAAGGAGCAGGTACGAGTTATCTTGCATTGTACAATCGCGAAAGATTGTATGATTATAAATTTGAAACTATGTTGGACAGTATTATTTGTTCTCAAATGATAATCTCGGTCTTTTCCTGCGGTTCTGGTGGTTTTGTCGACAATTTAATGATTCAAAAACACAATGAAAAAAGAACTGTTTTTGCACCAGTTAGTACGCTTTATCCAAATAATCCATCTTTTATGAATAAATATGGTTTTGAAGTATATCCTTATTTTCTCATTACTGCAATACGGGGACATTTCCCTGGCCCAAAGTATGCTCCTTGGGGACAAGGTGATGTTATTGGTACACATGAAGATGATAATGATTTCGATTTTTTTCACGACGACTATAATCCTGACGAAGAAAACGGGGGAAATGAAGATGGAACAATACAATTTAACGAAGTATTTAACTATACAAAATCTTTTGATTCTATATTCTATGATTTTGGGATAATTGAATATGATTGTGGCTTCCAGGAAGATTTGTTGAGTCTAATCGGCCTGTCGGGCAAAGTAGTAAATTCACAAACAGTAGATGGAAATTTTCTGATTGGTGGCCAATTCACTATTGAAGACTACGTCACTTTAACATTAAGCCAGAATTCAAGTTTTAATATTGTTAATACTGATATAACAGTGAATTCATCAGGTAACTTGACACTTTCGGACGAAACAAGTGTTTATGGTGAATCTTCTTCAAGTTTAAATGTTATTGGAAATATAAATGTTGGCGAAGAAGTAAATTTTGAATCTAAAGATGAAACAATACTTGAAATTAATTTGGGTTATAATCCTGTTAACATTAGTGATAACTGTCGTTTTGTTAGTTGCGCCGTCAACAGTTCTTCTGATCCTATAAATATTTCATACTCGACTTTTGACAATTCAACCTTTTCCGGTGTGAACAATTCTTCTGGATTGATACCCTATACAACAAACTTAATTCACAATACTTTCACAGCAGAACATTCAGAGCAAGATGCTATTTACCTGTATAATTATACTGAGTTTAATATAAATGAAAATAGTATAAATGGGTATTACAATGGTATCTCTTTAAACAGCTCAGGTAGCAGTACCAATATTAACCGACAGCTTAACAATAATACTATAAATGACTGCGGTATGTATGCAGTAAATATTTACAACTCAGCTGTGGTTTTAGCGCAAAATCATATTTACGAGAATATCAGGGGAATTGGATCACTAAACCGAAGCAATGTGAATATTTATGGAAACCCGCTTGCCCAGGACTACAGCGAGGTGAATCTTATAGAGGACAACAGTAGTTATGAACTTTATTCTTCTTCAGAAAGCTTCCCATGGTATTTCAGGTATAACGCAATTTATGACGAAGACAACCAGGGTGGACAAACTGATGCATTGATTTATTATGAAGGTAGTCAATACTATGCTGATGTAAACTATAACTGTTGGGACAATTCTTTTTACCCAAACGATGATTTATATCCATATGCCGCATTCATCTATCGTTCTGACTACGACTGGTGCCCAGATGGTGGCGGCCACAAATCCACCGAAATTGCTCTGGACGATTACCTTGAAGCGCTGGAATATTTTGAAAACGGGCAATATGATGATGCCCGAACGGCATTTGAAGATGTGATTATCAACTACCCCGAAACCCCATATGCAGGTTCAGCCATGCACGAACTGTTTGCCCTCGAAAAATATGATGGTAACGATTACAATGCCCTCAAGCAATATTACATGGCCAACGACAGCATACAGGCCGACAGCACATTGGCGAAACTTTCGGTATTCCTTGCCAACAAATGCGAAATAGAACTGCAAAACTGGCAAACTGCCATTGACCATTACGAGGACATCATCGAAAACCCCGGTACGCCCGAAGACAGCATTTTTGCCATTATCGACCTGGGCTATACCTACCTGCTGATGGGCGACAGCAGTTACAAGGCAACCGCACAGGGCAGGTTGCTGGAACACAAACCCGCGTCGGCACAGGCATTTTACACAAAGCGTGATTATTTGCTTTCGCTGTTGCCTTTCAGTAAGTCAAGTTCAACAAGCGAAACACTGATAGGTATGAGTAAGCAAGGTGAATTGCTTCAAAACATCCCCAACCCATTTTCCAACACAACAAGCATTCAGTTTAACCTGAATTCAGGCGAATTTTCAAGTGTTGAAATCAGGGTACATGACCAGGTGGGTAAGGAAGTTATGCATATTCCTGTCAGATCGGCAAAGGAAGGCTCAAACACAGTTGAATTGAACATGCAGGGCTTGCCTTCAGGTATTTATTATTATTCACTTATTGTAAACGGCGCTCAAGCTGACACCAAAAAAATGGTGGTGGTGAGGTAGATTTCCGGGGATTTTTCAAAAACCTCCTGTTGCAATACATCAGCTATTGGCAGGAGGTTTTCTTTTTTACAACTATATGCCCCTGCCATCGGCAGGAAGCTTTCTTTTCTCCAAGAAATGTTCCCGCCAACGTCAGGGAGTTTTCTTTTCTTCAAGAAATGTTCCCGCCAACGTCAGGACGTTTTCTTTTCTCCAAGAAATGTTCCCGCCAACGTCAGGGCGTTTTCTTTTCTCCAAGAAATGTTCCCGCTAACGTCAGGGCGTTTTCTTTTCTCCAAGAAAAGCTTCTCACATGAGCAGTAAGCTTTCTACCTCATAAGATACCTTCCTTGAACAAGAATAGTATTTTGAATTAGAAAGACAGCCGATGGGCTGCCTTTTTTTTGAACAATTTTTACAAATGCAAATTCTTCCTTTGAAAAAGCAAGAGCCAGAAAACACCGATGGTAATTGATGAATCGGCAATGTTGAATATAGGGCGGAAGAAAATAAATTTCCCGTCAGGGCCAAAAATAAAATCGGGAATCCAGGATGGTGCTGATGATTGGGAAATGGAGATGATGGGGAAATAAAGCATGTCCACCACTTTTCCATGCAGAAAACTGGCATAACCTTGTCCTTGCCCGGCAACTTCAGCCACCGTATGGTAACTGCTTTGGGTAAAGTACATTCCGTAAAATGCGCTGTCGAGTATATTTCCAAGTGCACCAGCGGCAATCAGTGAAATGCTGAAGATAAGGCCAAACTTCTTCTTTTTCCTGGTAAGTAAATATAGATAGACAAGCAAGGCGATGACAGCCAATATCCTAAAAATGCTCAGCGATAGTTTGCCCCATTCGCCGCCAAACTGTATGCCGAATGCCATGCCGTTGTTTTCGGTGAAATACAGGAAAAACCAATCGTGGAATACTGGTATTTCTTCGCCCAAAGTCATATTCAACTTGACCCAGATTTTAAAAATCTGGTCAGCAAGCAGCACCAGGAAAATGATAATGAATGATTTCTTCAATGAAATGATTATTGAATTTCCTTTTTTGCCTTAAGCAGAGGTATTATTATTAGCCTGGTTGAGTTTTGCTTCCATGCTCAATGTGGCATGGGGTACGGCCCTGAGGCGTTCCTTACCTATCAGCACACCGGTTGCGCGGCAAATACCATAGGTTTTGTTTTCGATACGCACAAGTGCATTTTCAAGGTTAGAAATAAAACGTTCCTGGCGCTGGGCAAGGCCGCTGTTTTCTTCTTTCGAAAGAACCTGTTGTCCTTCTTCCAATACTTTAAAAGTTGGGGAAGTGTCGTTGGTATCGTTCTCACTGTTGTTTGTGTAGGCTTCTTTCAATAGTTTGAGGTCTTCCCTTGCTTTTGCCAGTTTATCCATAATGATAGTTTTGAATTCTTCAAGCTCCTCATCGTTGTACCTGGTCTTTTTTGTTTCTGTCATTTTCTCTTTCATGGCCTCTAGTTTTAAGTTCCAATTGTGTTTAAATCGCTGTCTAAAATATACAAAATCTTTGTTCTTTACAACGTGTTTAAACGATTTTTAATATTTATTATTCCTTTTCTACATTAATTTTAACGTTTATACCTTCTGTCAGTTCGACAAAGTCAGCCAAACCGTTTTGAAGTTGCTCAACAAACTTCATATTTGCCAGAGTTTCGGAACAAATATAATCTTTGAAGTTTGTAAAAGCGGTATCTGTAATATCATTTTTCTCAACTGATAGCAAAATATGGTCGGTTACTTCCAATCCCTTTTCTTTTCTAATGTTTTGGATGCGGTTAACCAATTCACGCGCCAATCCTTCTTCCTGCAATTCAGGTGTTATTGTCAAATCCATCGCAACAGTTAGGAGGTCCTGGTTGGCAACGCTCCAGCCTTCAATGTCTTCGGTGCTTATTTCAACATCCTCTGCCGAAATAATTATTTTCTCATCATTCACTACCAGTTCAAATTCGCCGTTTCTTTCCATTTCACGGATGTTTTCCTGTGAGAATTGCTGAATCAAGGCAGCCAATTGCTTCATGATTTTTCCATATTTCGGCCCCAAAGTTTTAAAATTGGGTTTTATTTTTTTTACCAAAATAGAAGAATCTTCAGTGATATAATCCAGTTTCTTGATGTTCACTTCCGACAAAATCAAATCTTCAACAGCCGATAAAACCTGGCGGAAATGGTCGCTCAAAACAGGAATCATGATTTTGTTTAAAGGTTGGCGAACGCGGATATTGTTTTTCTTCCTTAACGACAATACCATCGATGAAATAGTTTGCGCCAATTCCATTCTTTCTTCCAAATCTTTGTTGATTAAAGAATAATCAACTTTAGGAAAATCGGTTAAATGCACCGAAATAGCATTGTTTCGTTTACTAACCCGGTTGAGGTCGGTGTACAAGCGGTCGGCAAAGAAGGGCGCTATTGGCGAAGAAAGCTGAGCTACAACTTCGAGGCAATTATATAAAGTTTGGTAAGCCTCGGCTTTGTCTTTTGAATAATTCCCTTTCCAGAACCTGCGCCTTGACAAGCGGACGTACCAATTGCTTAAATGTTCAGTAACAAAATATTGAATAGCGCGGCCGGCTTTCGTTGGCTCATAAGTTGAATAAGCTTCGTCAACCACTTCAATCAGAGAGTTTAACTCTGACAAAATCCACCTGTCCAGCTCAGTTCGTTCAGCTACCGGAATTTCTTTTTCATTGTATTGAAATCCATCAATATTGGCGTACAAAGCGAAGAAAGCGTAGGTGTTATATAGCGTTCCGAAAAACTTACGCCTAACTTCATCGATGCCTGCGCTATCGAAGCGAAGGTTGTCCCAGGGTTGTGAATTGGTTATCATGTACCAGCGTGTAGCATCAGGGCCGTATTGCTGGATAGTTTCAAACGGGTCGACAGCATTGCCGAGCCGTTTCGACATTTTGTTGCCTGCCTTGTCGAGTACCAAACCGTTGGAAACAACAGTTTTGTAAGCAACCGAATCAAACAACATGGTTGCTATGGCGTGCAAAGTAAAAAACCAGCCACGTGTTTGGTCAACGCCTTCTGCGATAAAATCGGCCGGATAATTTTTTTCAAAAACCTCTTTGTTTTCAAAAGGATAATGGAACTGGGCGTAAGGCATAGCGCCTGAATCGAACCAAACATCAATTAGCCCGGGTTCACGCTGCATTTTTTGGCCTGTTTCAGAAACCAAAACAATATTATCAACGAATGGCCGGTGAAAATCAAAAGTGTGGTAATTTTCTTCACTCATATCGCCGGGCACGAAATCCTTCAAGGGGTTTTCCTGCATTATTCCTGCAGTTATTGCTTTTTCAATTTCAGCTTTCAATTCCTCGGCTGAGCCGATGGCTTTGGTTTCAGTCCTGTCTTCGGTCCGCCAGATGGGCAAAGCCACACCCCAAAATCTGCTTCGGGAGAGGTTCCAGTCCTGCAAATTTTCGAGCCAGTTGCCAAAACGCCCTTCGCCGGTTGCCGCAGGTTTCCAGTTGATGGTTTTATTCAATTCGATCATCCTGTCTTTCAACGCAGTTGTTTTAATAAACCAACTGTCGAGTGGGTAATAAAGGATGGGTTTATCTGTCCGCCAGCAGTGCGGGTAATTGTGCACATGCTTTTCAATTCGAAAAGCTTTTCCTTCTTTTTTCAGGGTAACCGCCAAATCAATATCCAGCGAAGAATCACTGCCGGCAAGGCTTTCATCGTAATCATTCTTTACATACCTGCCTGCGAATTCATTGTAATTATCAACACTGACAAAGTCTTTTACAAAATTTTCGTCCAGTTCATCCAAATTAAAGAAGCGGCCTTTCAGGTCAACCATTGGGCGGCGTTCGCCAATTTTATCAATCAATACAAGGGGCTCAATGCCTGTTGCTTTGGCAGCACGGTCGTCATCAGCTCCAAAAGTTGGCGCAATATGAACAATTCCGGTTCCATCTTCAGTGGTAACAAAATCTCCTGGAATTACTTCAAAAGCATTGCCCATCGGCTTAATCCACGGAAACAATTGCTCATAGCTAATGCCCGTCAATTCAAACCCTTTGTGTTTACTCAAAACCCTAAATGGGACATTTTTATCTCCATGCTGATAACCTTCAAAAGGCAATTCAGCATTTTTTGGGTTGAAATAAGCATCCAGCCTGGCACTTGCCAGAATAACGGTGATGGGCTCGCCAGTATATTGGTTTAGAGTTTTAACTTTTACATACTCAATGTTATCACCAACAGCCAAGGCAGTGTTGGAAGGCAAAGTCCAGGGTGTGGTTGTCCACGCAAGGATGTACAAATCGCCTTCTACATCGTGGAATAATTTTTCGGGTGCCTGCTCGCGGATAACCTTGAATTGGGCTACAATCGTAGTATCAGTAACATCGCGATAGCAACCCGGCTGGTTCAATTCGTGTGTGCTCAAACCTGTTCCGGCAGCCGGAGAATAGGGTTGAATAGTATAACCCTTGTAAAGCAAATCTTTTTCGTACAGCATTTTTAGCAAGTACCAAACCGACTCGATGTATTTATTTTCAAAAGTGATATAAGGATGTTCCAGGTCAACCCAGTAGCCAATTTTTCTGGTTAAATCGTCCCATAAATCTTTGTATTTCAGCACTTCTTTGCGGCAAGCTGCATTGTATTCTTCAACGCTTATTTTTTTGCCAATATCATCTTTGGTAATGCCTAAAGTTTTTTCAACGCTGATTTCCACCGGCAACCCGTGAGTATCCCAGCCGGCTTTGCGGTCAACAAGTTTTCCTTTTAAAGTTTGGTAACGGCAAAATAAATCCTTAATCGTACGTGCCATCACATGGTGGATGCCAGGAACGCCATTGGCTGAAGGCGGCCCTTCGTAAAAAACAAAAGGTTCACTTCCTTTGCGGATGTCAAGGCTTTTTTTGAAAACATCATTTTTATCCCAAAATGCCCCCACCTCGTCAGCGAGTTTTGTCAATTCCAGTTGCTTGTATTCCTTATATTTAGCTCCCATCAGAACCCTCTTTTTTTACTTGTTTAAAAATAGGGTGCAAAGCTAAAAAAAATTGTGTGATGAAAGTAAGTTGGATTGAAATGGTGAAAGTGCCGTGGGATTTTCTTGTTCGTGTAATTATTTTTCGGTAATAAGCTTTGAAAATCCGGGGTGTATAAGCATATTTGTCAACACATCAAAAGCAGTATTGTCGCCAATTTCAGAAATCAGCTCGCTAACCAGCCTTCTTTTTTCGGCATCGCTGCTGGAGGAAGTAAGAATATTTTTCAGTTGCCTTACCTGTGTGCCTTTCAATTCGTCTAAAACGAAATGCAGCAATTCTTTGATTTGGTTTTTAGAAAGTGCATCTTCATCTTTTTTTGGCAAACCAAAAACATTCAATTCGTCAATGGCAGCCTGCAAAATTTCTTTTGCCTGCCTCTTTTTGCCCTCTTCATAAGATTCATTCCCGGAGGCATCGCGCAATGACCAGGAATTGAATTTGAAATCAATTTGTTCAATCTGGCGGCTCATTTCATTG
>DATCTB010000138.1:0-7174 GCA_036568185.1 Bacteroidales bacterium
CAGGCAGAAGTTCCTGTTTCATTCATTGCGAGCAAATTCCACCAAACCGTTATTGAAGTAATTTCCGCTACCGCGAAGCAAATGAGAGAAATTTCAAATGTCAATAAAGTAGTTTTATCAGGAGGGACTTTTCAAAACAGAATAATTTTGGAAAAAGTTGAAAAACGATTGCAAGAAGATGGTTTTGAAGTTTTTACACATTCCTTGATTCCTTCAAATGACGGGGGGATTGCACTCGGGCAATTGGCAATTGCTGCCAAAAGAAGAGAAAATGGAAAAATTTCTTGAATCAATTTCAAACTTGATAATGCTATCTTTGCGAACATAGTGGATTTATTTTTTTGTAAAAAATTTGATTTATGAAATATATTGATGAGTATCGAAATAAAGAGTTCGTCCTGAACCTTGCGAAAGAAATCAGAAAAGTTTCCAAAAAACCACTTCGCCTGATGGAGGTTTGCGGCGGGCATACCATGTCAATTCAAAAGTTTGGCATTCCATCACTTTTGCCCGAAACTGTAGAATTAATTTCAGGGCCGGGCTGCCCGGTTTGCGTTACCAGCAGGCATTTCATTGACAAAGCCATTGCTTTCAGCCGGGTAAAGGACGTTATCATCACTACTTATGGGGACCTCATCAGAGTTCCCGGTTCAAGTTCCACACTTGAAAAAGAAAGAGCCAACGGTGCTGATGTAAGAATTGTTTATTCTATTTTGGATGCGCTTGAAATAGCTAAGAAAAACCGGCGTAAAAGAATAGTTTTTTTAGGAATTGGTTTTGAAACAACTGCTCCCAGTTCGGCTGCCGGTTTGGTAAAAGCTCAAATGGCAGGCTTGTGGAATTTTCATGTTTACAGCGCCCACAAAGTAATGCCTCCGGCAATGGAAGCCTTGATTGACGAGGGCGTGAACATCAATGGCTATATAGGCCCCGGGCATGTTAGCACGATAACTGGCAGTGGAATTTATGAAAATATTCCTAAAAAATATAAGCTCGGCGTCGTTATCAGCGGATTCGAGCCTACCGATTTGATGCAATCCATTTTGATGCTTGTCAACCAAATGGAAAACAACAACCCCCACGTTGAAATCCAGTACACGCGGGCAGTAAAGCCTGAAGGAAACATAAAAGCCCAGCAAATGCTGGATGAAGTTTTTGAATTGGGCGATGACTGGTGGAGAGGTTTGGGAGTGTTGAAAAACAGCGGCTTAAAAATCAGGAAAGCTTATGAACGCCACGATGCCGAAAAAATGATTGAAGTGAAGGTGGAAGCCACCAAAGAGCCGAAAGGTTGCCTGTGTGGCGAAGTGCTGAGAGGTGTTACCAAACCAAAAGAATGCCCGCTGTTTGGAAATGTTTGCACCCCCTCCAACCCCATCGGTTCGTGCATGGTTTCCAACGAAGGTTCGTGCCAGGCTTATTATTTATACAACAGGTAAGAAATGAAAAACGAGAAAATAATGCTGGGGCATGGAAGTGGCGGCAAACTCAGCCACGACCTGATAGACAGCCTGTTTGCCAAACATTTTGACAATGCCTACCTCCGCCAGCAGTCGGATTCTGCAATATTGAAAAGTGAAGGGGAAAACATCGCTTTTACGACTGATTCATTTGTTGTTGACCCTATATTTTTCCCAGGTGGCGATATTGGAAAACTCGCTATCGCAGGCACTGTCAACGATTTGGCAGTTTCAGGAGCAGTTCCACTTTTCATAAGTTGCGGATTTATTATTGAGGAAGGTTTTTCAAGGGATGAATTGGAAAAAATTGTCATCAGCATGGCGAAGGAAGCCAAAAAAGCAGGTGTTCAAATCGTAACCGGCGATACCAAAGTGGTTGATAAAGGCAAATGCGACAAGGTTTTTATCAATACTTCCGGAATTGGCTTTCTCCCAGAAAAAAATAAAAATATTAGTTCCGGAAAAAATATTCAAATTGGAGATAAAATTATTATCAACGGAAGTATAGGCGACCATGGAATGACTGTGATGGCTGCCAGGAATGAGTTGAACATTTCAGCCAATATTCAATCTGATTGCGCATGTTTGAATGGTTTAATTCAAACTGTCTTGAATGCGACTGATGAAGTCAGGTTTATGCGCGATGCCACACGGGGAGGGCTTGGAACTGTGCTATCTGAATTAGTAAAAGGAAAAGAATTTGGCTTGCAGGTGCTGGAAGACAAATTAGTTTTAAACGAAAAAGTAAAAGGCATTTGCGAACTATTAGGCTTTGACCCGCTATACGTGGCTAACGAAGGAAAAGTGGTGATGGTGATTGGTCAAAAAGATGCTGAAAAAGTACTTAGCATCATGAAAAAACACCCATTTGGAAAAGATGCGACCATAGTGGGTGAAATCACTTCAGAACACGATGGAACAGCCTGGCTTGAAACAGTGATTGGGGGAAAAAGGATAATTGATATGCTTTCTGGTCAGCAGTTGCCCAGAATTTGCTAAGGTTCGTATTCTTCGTAAAACTTTGCCAATTCAGTGTGAATATCCTGAAAAGCAACGAAATGGCTGGGGCATCCATACCTTGAACAAATAGAAACCCTTCCGCCAATTTTCAAAACCATACTCACCATTGGAGCATTGCATTCGAGACATTCTTCTTTAGACAAGAGTTCCTTGTTGCATTGCGGGCACGAAACCTCTACCACCTCTCCTTTCACCAGTTCAATGTCTGAAATATGGTCATAACATTCATAAATAGAACATAAATGAATTGTACCCCTGTCTTCCGTTGTCCTGATATTAAGCTTGATGCTTGGGTAATCGTTCAACTTCATTTCGGTATCCATTAATGATTTTCGGCAATATGGACACAAAACGTTTAATGATATTTTCCTTTTCATTTCTATAAAAATTTTAAGGGTTTTTGCTCAGGCTAATATAATAATAAAAAGTATAATTCATATCATATCAAGTAATTAAGAATTAATTCAAATAAGAATTCATATACAATTAATTAGATGTTTTTGTAAATCAAGTCAGGATTAAATAAATCCTTAATTTTGCATCGAATTAAAAAACTTAGAAAAAATGTGTGGAACTTGCGGTTGCGGCGAAGATAACCAAATAACCTATTCAAAGCCTGGTGATACAACGCACCATCATGGGCACAGTCATATTCACAAACATGCTGACGGAACTGAACATGAGCATGAACATGAGCACACGGGCGACCATGCTCACCAACATACCCACCAACACACTCATCAGCATACTGATGGGCATGAACATACCCACGAACACAGTCATACTGGGGAACATTCGCACGCCCACAGCCATGAACTCAAACTTGAAATTGATGTATTATCAGTAAATAATAAACTGGCTGAGCGAAACCGTGGTTATTTCGAAGCATTGAATATCAAGGCTTTCAACTTAGTTAGCTCACCAGGTTCAGGAAAAACAAGTTTGCTTGAAAAAACTATTTCAGATTTAAAAGGCAAATCCGATTTGTATATTATAGAAGGCGACCAGCAAACCTCTAATGACGCAGATAGAATTAACAAAGCCGGTGCCCCCGTCATTCAAATTAATACCGGAAATGGCTGCCACCTTGATGCGCACATGATTAACCACGCCACAAAAGAATTGAAGCCCAAACAAGATTCTATCCTTTTTATTGAAAATGTAGGAAACCTGGTTTGCCCTTCTTTGTTTGATTTGGGCGAGAAAAAACGGGTTGTAATTATCAGCGTTACGGAGGGTGAAGACAAGCCAATCAAGTACCCGACTATGTTTGCTTCTTCGCATTTGTGTATCATCAACAAAACCGATTTGCTGCCTTATGTTGATTTCAATGTAGAAAAAGCAAAAGAATACGCCAAAAAAGTGAACCGCCACCTTGAATTTATTGAACTTTCAGTAAAAACCGGCGAGGGGATGGACAAATGGTACTCCTGGCTTGAAAAACAATAAAAAATCCCACGAAGTTTTAACAACGCAGGATTTTTTCTTTACAATACCAAAACCTTAAACTTCCAGAAACTTGAGCAGTGTTATGTTGGAAATCCAACCGGTAACAGGCTCCTGTGGAGTTCCTCCCCTGGTAACAAAAACGTCGCGGCAATAGGGTAATTGCTCCATTTTCTCGTTTGCATCATTCAGGGAAGTTTTTTCCGGAACAATAATAAAGGCTTTATTAAAAATAAACTCAACACTAAATTCTTTTTTCCACCATTCGAAAAACTGCTTCAGGCTATCAGTTTTAGCCTTACCGGAAGCTAAATATTTATCAAGACTTGATTCGTGGATCATATATTTTAACACTTTATTTTCGTCAACAATCGGAATCCGGCTTGCTTTTTCTTTAAGTGCCAATTTTTTCTGAAGCGCTTCTATAGTAATATCTGCCTCAGATTTCCCAACTTCAAGCTGATAATAAATCATATCATCGAACGGTTTCATGACTGCAGTTACCAACATACCACCGCTTGGTTCTTTTGACATTTTATTCGCCATGTTTTGTACTTGCTTGCTGGCGGATTCAAAATTTTCTCTGCCAAAATAAAAAGCTAAAATTGTTCCAACCCAGGTGGCCACCATAGGCAAAATCATATTGAAAATTGTAAGTGAGTTTTTATCAGGATCGCTGTAGATTGCAATTGCCCCAACAGCCACAATTACAATCAATGAACCTATTAAAATTATTCTTGAAAGGGTTTCGCGCTGGTCTTTTTTTTCTTTTGGAGGGTTTGGCATAATGTGTTCATTTTTAATTGAGTAAAAAAACAGTAGTAGGGTTATTATACAGACTTTTACTCCAAAATGTTTCAATTTTCTTCATTGAAAAAATATGTTAGCCCCCAAATTATTTTTTAGAAATAAATAATCCTGGAAACAGAATTCTATTTTCACATTAACTTTTTTATAGTTTTACTGTTAATAAAAAACAATATCTTTGTTTTAACATACACAATCCTCAACAGCCCTATTTAAACTAAAAATGAAAGAAAAATATCTATTCGATTCTAACGTGCAAATGATTACAATCGAAGTAAAAATAGGAACTCCAGGCCTTGCAAACACTCAAATATATAAGCGCGGAAATGGCGATGAAACTGTAAAAATTGGTGAATCTCCTATTGAAAATGCCAATGTTGAAGAAGTTAGTTTAGGTGATTTGACTAAACTTGAAAAAAAATCTATCGCTGTTCAAACTATTATTAATTTTGGAACAATCGAGAAAAAACTCTGGCCGCAATTGCTTAAAACAGTGAGCTCACAATATGTCTTAAAAGATAATTTGGGAAATAAAAAAACCTATTCGCATGATGTCGACGACATTATTGTCAGCAATGATGGCAAGACTGTTTTCATTATTAAATTATTTAATTTTCAAAGAAAAAGCGTACTTGACAACTAACTGTAAGCTGGATGAAAATCTATGTTTTTATATTGCTCCTTTTGTTTCCTGCTATTCTAACTTACGGGCAATTTGCTGAACCTCAGGAAATTGACCTTACAAACTTACAGGTACCAAATTCACCAGCATTTATGTTGCTTGATGTAGCGCCCACGCAAATTGAACGTCCAACATCGGGGAAAGCCTTTGCTTTGAGCATTTTAAATTCTGTAAATGAAAACAATGGCATTCCGCAAAATTATGCCGTAGAATTTACACCGTATTGGTATTTTAAACACCGAAACCTAAACGCATTCAAATATTGGGGTATTGATCCCATCACCAATAAAAACAAGGGTTTTAATCAAATAAAGCTGGCCAATATTTCTTTTGCATATGTAAATACGGAATGGCAGGATACAACTATTACAGGAAACATTAACAACCTGGCTTTAGGGATCAGGACTACAGTTTTTCAAATCATTTCAAAAAAGAACCGCAAAGATTTAGATTCTGCTAACGCGAAAATAGTTGAAAGACTTAAAAAGGTAAATGAACTTGCTGCTGCGTTCGACCCTTCTGACATGGAGGTTTTCAAAGCAAAAGTGAAAGTCCTGCTGGATAGTATGAGCACAGATGAAACAATGCTGGCATACGAAAAGGAAATGCAGGATATTTTAAACAGAAAACCGCTTTTCGCTATAGATGGCGCAACTGCCATTAACTGGTCATTCGATGGAAATAATTTTTCGAGCAGCCAATTATCGCTTTTTGGAGCATGGCTTACTTTCGATTTTTCGCTTGAATTAAACCCTGAAAACAATGAACAACGAAATTACATAAGTTTCTTGATGCTCACGCGTTATACTTATGACAATTCGCTGGATGGAAATCCTTTAACAGATGGAGATTTCATGAATTTATTCGACCTGGGTGGAAGGTTTGCATTTGAATTTAAACAACTCCTGGTATCGTACGAGTACATTTTTCGGACAGCCACTGGGCAGTCAACCAGTACTTTTCGCTCAACAGGAATGGCTATGTACAAAGTTTCGGATAAAATATATTTACTTGCCACTTTGGGTAAAAATTTTGGAGACACCAATAACCTGATTGCCCAGTTTGGAATAAACCTTGGATTTGGTACCGGAAACGAAAAAGTTTGGACCGTTCAAAAATAAAACCCGATGAGCACCAAAAGCAGAACGGCGCGACTCTCCATCTTTAGCAATTCTTTTCTAATTGTTATCAACCTTGTCGTTGGCTTGATTAGTGGTTCGGTAAGTATTCTTTCTGAAGCCGTACACACTTTAATAGATTTATTTGCTGCGATTATGGCTTTTTTCTCCGTCAGAATTGCCGACACGCCAGCAGATAAAGGGCATCCCTACGGCCACGGAAAATTTGAAAATGTTTCCGGAGTTGTTGAAGCACTACTGATTTTTGTGGCTTCCGGTTTTATTATCTATCATGCTGTGATGAAGTTGGTAGAAAGTAAATCAATCCTTGATGAAGACCACCTGGTGCTGGGGTTCATCGTTATGATGGTTTCAGCATTTATCAACCTGCTTGTCAGTCGCCGTTTGTACAGAGTTGCCAAAGAAACCGATTCGGTAGCCCTGAAAGCCGATGCCCTGCATTTAAGCACACATGTATACACTTCACTGGGCGTTGGAATCAGCTTGCTGGTAATCATTTTCACAGGTTGGCATTTCCTCGATCCAGTGGCCGCCATTGTTGTTGCTTCTTATATTTTAAAAGAGGCATTTGAAATTTTAATTGAAGCATTTAAACCACTTACCGACAATTCATTACCTGA
>DATCTB010000139.1:0-3548 GCA_036568185.1 Bacteroidales bacterium
CCGAAGAATTGAAAAAAGAAGGCTTTGGCGTGCTCACAGAAATTGATGTAAAGGAAACCCTGAAAAAGAAAATTGACGTTGATTTTAAAAAGTATAAAATTTTAGGTGCTTGCAATCCTCATTTTGCGCACAAAGCCTTGACGGGTGAAGACAAAATTGGCGTTTTCCTGCCTTGCAATGTCATAGTTGAAGAGCATGAAAATGGTAGTGTTGAAGTTTCGGCTGTTGACCCCATCGCTTCGATGATTTCAGTTAAAAACGAAAAGTTGGGTGCAATTGCAACTGAAGTTCAGCAGAAACTGAAACGGGTTGTTGAGAATTTGTAAAAAAAAGCCAATAGTCATAGGTTATTAGTTAATAGTTATTGGTTAATTGTTTTTGACCGTCTATTTATCACACAAAATAAAAACCTGCTAGTTTAAAAATCATTTCCTGGTTCGAATTGTTATTCTTTTCGTTACAAATTTTAATAAGCATTCCTTAGCAGGTTTATGACGAAATTTTACATTCATATTATCATGTTTCTGACGCTGGCAGTTTGGCTTGCCTCCTGCTCAGATTCTGGTAATTTGGAACAAAATAATGAAGTTGAGAAAGAAATTGCTACCGCGAAAAAAGGAAGGCTGCCCCACGAAATTTATTCTGTTAAAAAGCATCCAAAAAGGAATGTAGATATTCAGGAAATATTAACCGTCGAGGAAAATTATACTACCGTAAAAAAAGAAAAAATAAGCGAAAGAGTTGAAAGTGAATTTTCGGAAATAGTTTCAAAAGATATCAGGCTGAAAAATACTTTTGATAAATCAATTGTTCAGCGAAAAACTAAGCAACAAAATTCAATTGCCGAAAAATCCTGGATATTGACGGTTATTTTCGATAACGATATTTTCGCCAATACAGATTATTATTATACCAATGGAGCAAGGATTGAACTTGTTACTCCGTTTGCTGACAATTCGCCGGTGAACAAAATACTTCCCGGAGCAGGAAAAAGTTCAACTAATTTTTCAGGCTTTTCGCTTCAACAAAATATTTACACGCCCATCAATCCTGATGCAGGTGAAATTCAATACAACGACAGGCCTTTTTCGGCTTTTCTCACTATTGGCCAATTTCGCGAAAGCGTAAATATTCAAAAGAAAATCAACCTTAAAAGCGAAGTCAGTGTTGGGATAGTTGGCCCAGCTTCGCTTGGAGGAACGGTGCAGTCTTCCATTCATGATATTGAGCCTGTTGGCTGGCAAAACCAGGTGAAAAACGACTTTGTTTTAAATTATTCCCTGCAGTTCGAAAAAGGAATAATCAGCAACCGTAATATTGAAATAAACGCTACCGCGAATGGAAACATGGGCACATTGTTCAACAAAGCTGGTGCAGGATTCTACATGCGGGCCGGAAGTTTCATGCCGGTTTACCGTGGCTCCTTGTCGGCTATTTCCGGAAAGAAAACAAATCAACCACTGCAATATTGGTTTTTTGTAAGGGGAAATGCAGATGCAATTTTATATGACGCTACTTTGCAGGGAGGACTGTTTAACGATGAAAACCCTTATACCATCAGTCAAAATTCTATTAGCAGGATTGTTTACGGAGGTAGTGCCGGGGTGGCTTTATACTATAAGCAAGTGGGCATTGAACTGGAAAATTTTTACCTTTCGCCCGAATTTAGTGGCGCCCGACATTTCATGTACGGACGTATTAAACTTACAGCAACTTTTTAAAATTTGACGAATGAAACACAAATCCAACGGAAACGGAAACCTGAAGAAAATAGAAGATATAAAACAGGAGCCGATAATATATCCCGTAACCTATGATTTAAAGGCAGTTATGGACGGGGTTGAAGAAACCGAAGAAAGCAAAACCAAAATCGTAAAAGTACTCGACCAGCATAAGCTGAACTATCATTATAAAAGCAAAAAGCACAGCAGCAAAGGCACTTACGTCAGTTTCACCTTCCAGGTAACCATCGAAAGCCAGCAACAAATGCTGGAGGTTTACAACGATTTGAAAAAGCTCGACGGGCTCAAATTCGCGGTATGATTGAAAAACTTATCTGGGTTGCCCTGGGCGGAAGTATTGGCGCAGTTTTGCGCTTTCTTATCTTTTATATTTGGGAAAAACAACACCATTCAAATTTCCCATGGATTACGCTCACCATCAACTTGATAGGTTCGTTTCTGATTGGATTTCTCTGGGCTTTTTTTGCCAAACATTTTGTTTCGCCCGGTTTCAGGATGTTTATTTTTATCGGAATTCTGGGCAGTTTCACAACTTTTTCCACCTTTGCCTTTGATGTGTTTAGCCTTGCACAAGAAGGCGCTTACCGTTCAGCAATTTTCTATGTTGTAACAACAAATGTTTTGGGTATTGGATTAGCCTTCGCGGGGTATTATCTTTGCTGGTGTAAATAATCATAACAATGCACGACATCGAACCCTTTTACAACTGGCGTGAGTACTATATTGCCGAAGAAGACAAAAAATCTTCTTTCTACAAAATGCAATACAGCGAGTTTGAGTTTTCAAAAGCGGTTTACAACCATTTTATCCACCCGCAATGGGACGAGTTTGGCTCAGCAACCTTATACTTAAAGATTCTTTTTGTAAATTATGAAGAACATTTTTGCATCATCGAATTCATCGGCGAATGGAACGACACCCTTTACAATGATGTGATGTACCTCTACCGAAACGTAATTGAGGAATTGCTGGCCCACGACATTTGCTATTTTATTTTAATTGGTGAAAATGTATTAGAATTTCACTCCGACACTGCTGATTATTACGAAGAATGGTTTGATAACCTTGGCGATGGGTGGATAATTGGAATTAACTTCAGAAATCACGTAATCAGGGAGTTTAAAGATGCAAATATTGATTATTACGTGAATTTTGGTGGCACCTTCAACGAAATTCCATGGCGGAATTATTTACCAGACGATTTATTTAAACAAATTGAATTGCTTATAACTAAACGATTGGGAGCGTGATGGAAAAAAAAGCAGTTATTCTGAAAGTCTACGGAAAAGTGCAGGGTGTTGGATTCAGATATTATACCCACAAAAAAGCCAATGAGCTTGGACTTAAGGGTTATGTGAAGAACAAAGCGGATGGTTCAGTTTATGTAGAAGCCGAAGGCGGTGAAGTACAATTGCAGGAATTCATCAACTGGTGCGAAGAAGGTCCAACTTGGGCGCGGGTTTCTAAGGTTGAACAGCAGTTTGTTCCTCTTTTAGGTTACGCAGACTTTCAGGTGAAATAATTTACTTTTTTTGCATGGCCATCTCCCCTCCTTTTTTTATCAAGGAGGGGAAAGATTCGAGCGAAGCGAGAATCAGGGGTGGTTAATAAAAAACAAAAAAAATTCAAACAAACCACCCCGCCCTGCGGGCACCCCTCTTTAAAAAAGGAGGGGAATTAAAAACCAGGACTAAAACAAAGTACATATCACGTTTTAGTAGCACGAAGAAACTCTCGTTTCCCTGGCGGGCCAGAAAGTTTCTCAATTGAAAAACCTGTTGAAAGCAATGCACGCTTCACAATTCC
>DATCTB010000140.1:0-2619 GCA_036568185.1 Bacteroidales bacterium
AAACAAAGTGAAATAAAAAAAACTGAAACTACTAATTATTACCCAAAGCACCTGAATTTCAATTAAATAAAAATTTATTTCAAAAATAAAATATAGCCCAAAATACCCGAAAAACTATCCTTGCAAGAATGGGTTTTTTCCTTACATTTGTCCGTTTTCAAATTTTAATCACTAAAAAAAATGATATGTTAAAAGGACATCCAAAAGGCTTGCTTGTAGCCTTTTTTTCAAACATGGGTGAGCGCTTCGGCTTTTACACCATGATGGCCATTCTTGTACTTTTTCTCCAGGCAAAATATGGCCTGACCGAAGCACAGGCAGGTGGCTATTACAGTTGGTTCTATTTTGGAATTTATGCCCTTGCCCTGCTTGGCGGAATTCTGGCAGATGCTACGCGGAAATACAAAGCCGTTATTTTGGTGGGAATCGTAGTCATGTTTTCCGGATATGTTGTGATGGCTATTCCCGGCAACCCACTGGCTATTACTCTAACCGGGCTTTTTACAATTGCTCTGGGAAATGGCCTTTTTAAAGGAAACCTGCAAGCTGTGGTTGGCCAGATGTACGACGACCCGAAATATTCTAAGGTCCGCGATTCAGCATTTATGATTTTTTACATGGGTATCAATGTTGGAGCATTTTTCGCGCCTTTCGTAGCAACCGGTATTCGTAATTGGTTTCTTGGTACTCAAGGATTTGAACATGATGGAAGTCTCCCAGCTATGTGCCACGCGTATACAAATGGAGAGCTTGAAGACTTGGGAGCTTTTCAAACACTGGCAGATAAAGTAAGCGGACAACATGTTACTGACTTGTCAGCATTTGCAACTGATTATATCGATGCATTTTCAAAAGGCTATAACTATGCCTTTGGAATTGCTGCTGGTGCCATGATAATTTCGTTGCTTGTTTATGTGATTTTCAATAAATTACTGCCGACAGTTGCAAAAGTTATAAAAGAAGCCAAAGATGCAGACAAACCAAAAGCGCAAGGCAACCTTGTAAGTTTCCTTTTATCTGCAGGATTGATGATCACAACATCTGTTATTTTTTACTTCACGATGGATGACCTTGCTCTTGGAATGGCAGTTGGATTATTCGTAGGTTTCGTGGCAATGATGTTTATGATTTCTACGAAAGAAGAGAGACCGCGAGTTACTTCCTTGCTTCTGGTATTTATTGTTGTTATCTTTTTCTGGATGTCGTTTCACCAAAACGGACTAACACTTACTTTCTTTGCGCGCGATTACACCGTGAAAGAAGTAAGTGCATTTACCAATATTTTCTTCCACCTCGATTCAATTTTGGCATTTATTGGTGGCCTAGCCGGCATCGTCCTTTTATTTAATAAGAAGAGTGCAAACAAGTTAATTGGTGGAGCAATGGCAGTTGTTGGTGGTGCTTTGACTTATTATTTCATTTCCTCCGCTTCGGTAAGCAATCCAATTGCACCTGAAGTTTTCCAATCATTCAACCCACTGTTCATAGTATCTCTTACTTTCCCAATAATGGGTGTGTTTACATTACTTCGAAGTAAAAATATGGAACCTTCAACACCAAAAAAGATTGGTATTGGAATGTTTATTGCCGCACTTGGTTTTGTAATTATCCTGATTGGGTCAATAGGGCTTGTTTCGCCTCACGAACTGCAGTTTGTTGAAAATGGTGTTACGAAATACAACCCCGTACCCGATTCTTCAAGGATTAGCCCTTACTGGCTGATTAGCAGCTACCTGGTGCTAACCATCGCTGAGTTATTCCTTAGCCCGATGGGGCTGTCGTTTGTTTCAAAAGTTGCCCCTGCCCGCTTCCAGGGTTTGATGCAAGGCGGTTGGCTATTGGCTACTGCAGTTGGAAATAAATTCCTGTTTATTGGCAGCGATTTCTGGGGAAAACTTGACTTGTGGCAGTTGTGGGCAATTTTCATTGTCTGCTGTATCTTGTCAGCTATCTTCATTTTCTCAATAATGAAAAGGTTGGAAAGAGTTACCAAATAATATAAAAATGAACTTGAAAAGCCCCAATCTTAGCAAAGGTTGGGGCTTTTTTATGTTACTAAAAAATAAAAAATTACAACTATTTTAATAATATTTTTGCTAAATGAAATATCTCTGGAACCACAAGCAACCTTTTAATTCTTATGCACCTTACTTTAAAGGCATCTTTGGTGAACGGGTTCAAAAAATAAGTGTTGATGCAGGGTTTACATGCCCAAACAGGGATGGCAAAGCGGGGACAGGTGGCTGCACCTATTGCAATAACGATGCGTTTAACCCATCCTATTGCAATCCAAAAAAGCCAATTCTGCAGCAAATTGAGGAAGGGATAGAATTTCATAAAGTAAGGTACCGACGTGCTAGCAAATACCTGGTTTATTTTCAGCCTTTTTCCAACACTTATGCTCCGCTTGAAAACTTGAAAAAATTATACGAAGAAGCACTCTCCCACCCCGATGTACTTGGCTTGGTAATTGGAACCCGCCCGGATTGCGTGGATGATGAAATTTTGAATTATTTAAAAAAACTTTCCGAAGAAAACTATATCATGATTGAATATGGAGTGGAAAGTATTTATAACGAAACGCTTCTTCGCATAAACCGGGGGCATAATTCCGCGGTA
>DATCTB010000141.1:0-6947 GCA_036568185.1 Bacteroidales bacterium
CCTTCAATTTCTTTTACAATTCCTTTTTCAACTAGCTCATTTACAATGGCATTTTCCTTAAAAGTGAGCGGCTTTCTTACAACGAAATTATTATTTTCTTCAAAAATCATTTTCAATACATTCACTTCATCTTCAGTTAAATAAGTAGATAATTTTGAATTGCTTTTAGAAGTTTTTTTTTCAGCCTGGAGGGGAGTTGGCACAAAGAAATCTTCAATATTTTTTCCGTATTCTTCTTTTCGGGTATTGTACTCAGCCCTTATTTCTTTATGTTCTTCGTACATGCTGTACTGCCTGAAAAAAAAAGTACGGGTATAAGCGTAACCAATTATAAATCCGGAGATTGTGGAAAAAAGAATATCGCCGATAATGATAGCATGAGCAAACTGACAATTGTAAATGCAGTCATTATTTGCCAGAATTGAATTGGAAATGCTCTCTAAATAGAAAGGAAATTTTGTGGCCTGTGTTAAAATTAAACCGACAATTATAATTGAAAGCCAGTTGGAAATATCTTCTAGGTTAGTTGCCGGCCTGAACAAGCTTTTTTGTTCATTTTTATTATTTTGGAAAAAGTGGTTACTGGTTTTAGGGATTCCAAAAAGAAAACCCAGTAGCGCCCCAAGCAAGAGGGAGGCTAACATGACCACCAATAGTAATCCGAATAGCTCCAAATAATTTTCCGCAATCTGCGATGCGAAAAATGTCGCACTTACACCAATAACTAGCAGTATTATTGGGAGTAAATGAATTGTGTTATTTTTCTTTTTCATAAAAACATTTTTTGGGTTTTTACAGTGTACCGTAATCTAGGTTAATTGGGTTGAAAAATACTTCATTAATATATTTATTTAAGTTTTTGACCTTTCAAAGATAGAATTTTATTTTGAATTGATTATATGTTTCTGATTTTAACGTAAATACAATTGATTAGGTTACGAATAATGGCCAATTTAGCAGTAAAAATGATAAAAATGAAATTCTAGTAATAGCCTTTAGGCCAAGTGATATAGCCTATTTGGCCTAATGCACGATAAAGCTTCCACTAATAAGTTTGTTCTCAAAAGAGTTTATCTGAAATGAATAAACTCCTTGCGTGAAATGACTTACATCAACACTTAATTCACTTTTATCAATATTTTTTCGTGAAAAAACTTCCTTTCCCATTATATCAAAAATTCTTAAAGTGTTTATTCCTGAAGCAGTCTGGAAAGTTATTTTGTTCTCCGCCGGATTCGGGAATACTGTAGTTTGCGATACGCTTTCTTCAATTCCAACCCCTAAGCAGCCTCCCCAGGCATCAACCAGCACTTGCAGCGAATCGATAGGGTCAACACCTGAGACGACTGATGGAACATTAAAATCGAGGTATAAATCATTTACCGGATCATCGGGTTTGGCAACTCGGGCAAAGGCGGAAAGGGAAGAAGTTCCGTAGGCAAAGCAGCGCGTATCTGCCCCAACAACTTTGGCGCCTTGCAAAGCCGCCATAAGCCTGCAAATCAACTCGCCTTCAGTATTTAAAAACCTGGATTCCATCGAATCAAGAATTTCCTGGCCAAGCAGAATATTTCCCTGAATCGAGTAATTAGGCCCAACAATATGGTTTTTATAATCGTTGCAATTCACTCCGGTATATGCAGCTGATCTGACAACCCCATCGCGAAAATCAACAATGCCATATTGGCGGCGCGTAGGGTTGTTTTGGGCATCATTTGCAACAACTGAATCAATTATTTGCTGCGGAGATAAACCATCGTTCATCAATTGTTTGGCGTAAGCCTGGTTCGCAGCCAACCAGTATGCCTGTGTATGAATTGCTCCAACACCAGGGTGAACATCGCTAAGCACGATTACGCCACCCGGAATTCCATTTTCGTCAATACACGAAGCGCCTGCACTACCAACTTCGCCAGTAATCGTATCAATGGCTACAATCGAAAATGTGTCTTGGGCTGTTGAAATAAAACTAATTGCTACTGACAATACTAAAACGAGTAAATGTTTTTTCATTTTTATTAAAATTTAAGATGCTGCAAGATAGGAATTTGAAGCAATAAAAAAAGCGAATCTTTTCAAAGATTCGCTTTTATAATTTTTTTACTGACTCTTATTTGGCCGAGTAAAAACAGCGTTTTGGAGATTCAATTAAATTGTCTGACATTAATTTTTTAATTGCCTTGTCAACATCATTCTTTTCAAGGCCTGTTTTTTCAGCAATCTCGCCTCCTTTTATGGGCGTGCCTGTTTTTTTCAAGGTGTCGAGCACCAATTTTGAAGCATCCATGTTTATTGTTTTAAAAATTAATCCAATTCGTGAATTACAAGCCCGGAGCGAAGTTTTGGCTCGAACCAGGTTGTTTTTGGTGGCATAATTTGTCCGCTGTCGGCAATGTCGATCAATTGCTTCATTGAAACCGGGAAAAGTGCAAAAGCCACTTTCATTTCGCCACTGTCAACTCTTTTTTGCAATTCAGCGAGTCCGCGTATTCCACCTACAAAATCTATTCTTTTTGAACGCCTCAAATCGTCAATTCCCAATATAGGCTCCAAAATTTGTTTTGTTAGTATGGTTACATCCAGCACATCGATTGGGTCGTTGTCGTTGTAAGTGCCTGGTTTTGCAACAAGTGAATACCATTTCCCCTCAAGGTACATCGAAAACTGGTGCAGCCTGCCGGGTTTGTAAATCAATTTTCCTTTTTCGGTAACAGTAAATCCTTTTTCCAGATTCGAAATAAACTCACTGCTCGTTAAGCCATTCAAATCTTTAACAAGCCTATTATAGTCAATAATTGTAAGTTGGTTATCGGGGAAATGAACCGCAAGGAAAAAATTGTACTCTTCAGTTCCTTTGTGGTTTTTGTTTTTCTCCTTTTTTTCATTTCCAACAAGCGCAGCAGCAGCTGTTCTGTGGTGTCCATCCGCAACATAAGTTGCAGGAAAAGTCGCAAACAAGTCAATAATTTCCTGAATTGTTTCTTTATCCCTGATTACCCAGAAATCATGGCTAACCCCGTCAGATGCTGTAAAATCATATTCTGGTTTATTATTCTGAACTATATCATCAATCAACTCATCAATTCTTGCATTGGCAGGGTAGGAGAAGAAAACGGGCTCCATATTGGCGTTTGTAATTCTAACATGTTTCATGCGGTCTTCTTCCTTGTCTGGCCTGGTCAGTTCGTGTTTTTTAATAACATTATTCATATAATCTTCCACACTGGCACAACCTACAATACCGTATTGGGTTTTGCCGAACATAGTTTGTGCATAAATATAGAGGTGTTCATCTTCATCCTGCAATAACCAGCCTTCTTTTTTAAACTTCTCAAAATTTTCCTTTGCCTTGTCATAAACTTGTGGGCTGTAATGATCTACATCTTTAGGCAGATCAATTTCCGGTTTTATAATATGTAGTAAAGAATAGGGATTACCTTCTGCCTCAATGCGTGCTTCGTTCGAATCAAGCACATCGTATGGCCGGGACGCTAATTTCCTGACAATATTTTTCGGTGGCCTGAGGCCTTTAAAAGCTTTTAATGTTGCCATTTTGAAAATAATTTAAGTTATGAAATCAAAAAAAATAGAAAAACCGGCCAAAAATAAATAAGATATTAACCTGATTTATCAAGACCGGTTGTTAATTTGTAATTAGTTTTAATTAATAATTTCCCGACATTTCATCTTCATCAAACTGTGCGGAAAAATTGCCATCGTAACGTGTTCTGTGATAACTGTTTCCATTGTAATCATTTCCGTTGTCATAACCGGGTGCACGTTGCAAAGATGTTATCAAGGCGCCAATCATTTTGGTCATTTCCATTAATTGGCCTCTGGACTCTTCTTCTGAGGCTTCGGACATTTGGTTTGCATTGAATGCCAATGATGTAAAAACAAGACATTCTCTTATCGCACTTTTGGCCATTTTTAAGTAATAAACAAACTGACTTTTGTTGCGCGAGGAACCTTCAGCTATAAAAAGCGATATGTTTCTTGCTGATTCGTTTAATTTTTCTACCAGCTTGGTTTTGTCATTGTCCGGAAAAAGATAACTAATTTCTAATAGCCAGTTAGCATAGTCAAGGGCTTTGTGGTAAACCCTTAAGTCCTCAAACCTGAAAAAAGTAACTTGTTTTTCGGTTTTTTCCATTTTGTCTTCTTGGTCGTATGCCATAAAATTTGAGTTTTAGTTAATATGAATATATTTAGTGTTTTAATTTACTTTAAACGTAGTATCTCCTTTTTCAAAAAATGCAATTATCTGCTTCGCGGCAGCGATACCTGCATTAATATTGGCTTCAGCTGTTTGAGCACCCATTTTTTTTGGGGTGAAAAAACAACGGCCGGCAAATTTTTCTTCAATAACTGCTTTGTTATCCGGAGCTATATCCGAAAGATATTTGAAGCCATCATTGCTTTCAAAAATTTTAAGCAAATCGTCTTCATGAATTACTTCTTTTCTGGCAGTATTAACCAAAGTAGCACCATTTTTCATTTTTGAAAGAAGTTCGAAATTAATTGATTGTTTTGTTTTCGCGTTAGCTGGAATATGCAGGCTAATGTAATCGCAAGTGCTGTAAAGCTCTTCAGCGGTATCAACAGCATGAACTCCATCAGCTTCGATGTCAGCTTTTGAAACAAACGGGTCGAACGCATAAATTTCCATTCCGAAACCTTTGGCAATGCGGGCAACGAGTTTTCCAACATTTCCATAGGCATGGATTCCAAGTTTTTTACCTAAAAGTTCGGTACCCGAAGTTCCGTTGAAATGGTTACGTGCCTGGAAGACCATCATTCCAAGTGCAAGTTCTGCAACTGCATTTGAATTTTGCCCTGGTGTATTCATCACCACAATATTTTTCGCGGTAGCAGCAGGAAGGTTCACGTTGTCGAAACCGGCACCGGCACGTACAACAATCTTCAATTTATTTGCTGCTTCAATTACTTCAGGGGTAATCAGGTCGCTGCGCACTATTAATGCATCGGCACCTTTCACAGCCTGGATAAGCTGATCCTGGCCAGTGTATTTTTCGAAAAATGCACATTCATAGCCTGATTTTTCAATTGTATCTTTTATTTGGTCAACAGCTGCTTTTGCAAAGGGTTTGTCAGTAGCAATTAAAACTTTTGTCATTTCTTTAGTTTTTAAATTAGCTAAAATTATTACTTGTTCAATTGTTCAAATTCCTTCATTGCTTTAACAAGTGCCTCAACGCTTGCCACAGGTAAAGCATTGTAAGTTGATGCCCTGAAGCCACCAACCGAGCGATGACCTTTCAATCCTAGCATACCTTTTTCTGCAGCAAAATCAAGAAACGCCTTTTCAAGCGATTCAAACCCTTGATTCATAACAAAGCAAATATTCATCAGCGACCTGTCTTCAGGATCCACAATAGTTGCCCTGAATAACGGATTGCGGTCAATTTCACTGTAAAGAAGTCCGGCTTTGTAAATATTGGTTTTTTGCATTGCTTCAACGCCACCTTGTTCTTTCAACCATTTTAATGTTTGAAGTGCAGCAAAAACAGGCACTACCGGTGGTGTGTTAAACATGCTTTCTTTGTCAATATGGGTTTGATACTTCAGCATTGTGGGTATAGCCCTGTCAACTTTTCCAAGAATATCGTTGCGGATAATTACGAAGGTAACACCAGCAGGGGCAAGATTTTTCTGGGCTCCGCCATAAATCATTGCATATTTTGAAACATCAACCGGACGACTGAAAATATCAGAAGACATGTCAGCAATCAGGTTTACGGGCGAATCAATGTCATACTTAATTTCTGTACCGTAAATGGTGTTATTTGTTGTAATATGAAAATAGTCAGCATCTTTCGGAATGGTATATCCTTTTGGAATATAATTAAAAACTTTGTCTTCAGAAGAAGCAACCACTTCTACATTGCCAAATAATTTAGCCTCTTTTATCGCTTTTGTTGCCCATTCTCCCGTATTTAGATAAGCAGCTTTTTTATTCAATAAATTAAAAGGAATCATTGCAAATTGCAGGCTTGCACCACCTCCTAAAAACAATACAGAATATCCTTCAGGAATTTTTAAAAGTTCTTTGAAAAGCTGTTGCGCTTCATCCATTACAGCAATAAATTCTTTGCTTCGGTGAGAAATTTCCATAACAGACAAGCCGGTTCCTGAAAATTCAGTTATTGCTTCAATGGTTTTCTGTATTGTAAAGTCAGGCAAAATGGAAGGGCCTGCGTAAAAATTATGTTTCTTCATTTCACAAGTTATTTAGATTTTGAAAAATTTATGCAAAGATAAAATAATTAGGTCTTTTTAAGTAGTGTAATAGTAGTTTAGAATGCTTCTATTTTCAGTATTTTATGTTAAAAATACTAAAATTATTGTTCATGCTTGATATGATTTCTGTTTTTCAGATAACCAATTGTTTATCAGACTATTGTATTCTGTAAAATTATGCTGAATCGTTTCCGTTTTCAGGTTGATTAGAAATTTAATTTGCTACCGCGAAATTGAATTCTGTACTTTTGAAGTTTGATTTTTTAAAACATGATTTTAAATAAAAGAATTGATGCCTTTTCTGAGCTTGGAATACAAATCAGGGAAATTTCATCTGGGAAAAATAACAGCTCACTTTCAAGAAGTGCAAAAACGCTTGAGCAGTTAATTTTCGAATCGAAAAATTACAACGGCTGGTTTACTCCGGAAAACGTTGCTCACATGTTGAAGGAGATAGGTAACTGCCTGACAAGAGAATCGATTGAAAAATGGCTGCAATTTTACCGTCCAAAAATTGAAGAACTCGATACTACTAAAAAAATTGCCGTAGTTATGGCTGGAAATATCCCCGCTGTTGGCTTCAATGACTTTCTGTCAGTTTTGATTTCAGGTAATTCAATTTTAGCCAAACTTTCTTCTGATGATAACAAAATCCTTCCTGCCATTGCTGAATTGTTGATTGAAAT
>DATCTB010000142.1:0-4266 GCA_036568185.1 Bacteroidales bacterium
GCTGCCGGGCCGGCGATGCGTTTGTGTTTGGCTATTTCGTACTTTTTGTAGGCTATCGAGCCTTTTTCCTTTTCGTTTTCAATGTATTCGTTCAACTCAAAAAAGTTCATTTCCTCGTAGCGTTCCTTTATTTTATATAAATCGGTTGGTTTCAGTGCGGCAATTGTAGTATCCATTTCTTCGCCAGTTAACATCTTCTGGCCTGCACTGTCAATACTCCTGATATAATAATTTTTCAGCGTCCATTTCAGTTCAACCGTGTCCCAGTTTATCCTGTCCGACATTAGTTTGTAAACCAGTTTCTGGCCATCATATTTCTCCAGCGAAAACCTGTTTCCCTGTTGTAGTTTGCTGCTAAACGATTCCACATAAGCAAAAGTCTGTGGCTCAAGCTGAATGTGCAGATTTTTATCACCGTCTTCGGTCAGGTTTTCCATGTAGGCATTTTTGAAAATGCGTCGTCCCTGGTCGGTGCGCGGGATAAGGAAGTTTCCAAGGTAAAACGACAGTACAGCCAGGAACAAGGCTGAAACCAGGTAAGGCAGCAGCAAGCGTCTGAAACTTACACCGCTGCTCAGTATGGCAATTATTTCAGTATCACCGGCAAGTTTGCTGGTGAAAAAAATAACCGAAATAAAGGTGAACAAATACATGAACAGATTGATGAAGTAGGGTATGAAGTTCAGGTAATAATCGAACACAATGGCTTTGAAGGGTGCTTCATTCTTGATAAAGTTGTCAATGTTTTCCGAAACATCGAAAATAATCACAATCATAATCAGCAAGGATATGGCATAAAAGAAAGTGCCAAGGAATTTGCGGATAATATATTTGTCGATGATTTTCACTTATTTAAGATAAAAGATAAAAGTAAAAAGATAAAAGGACTAAGATAAAAGTAAAAAGACAAAAGTAATAAAGGGAGTGTAGCCATTTTTTTATTTTGATTTTTGACAGATACTGCCAAGAATTTTTGATAATTCTTTTGATTCATTTTCAAGCCATTGAAATTCTTCAACATCATATTTTTGGTAATCCAATTCTTTCATTAAACGCAGCCAAAAAATGGTTTCTCTCATTTCGCGAAGCGATATTCTAACTTTATTAGCAAAATCAGCTTTAGAAGACCCAGCCTGAGATTCTTCATAATTTGCACAAGTTGAGGAAGAACTTTTTATCAGTTGATTTTTTAAAACCTTTGTTTCATCGTTAAACGGAATTTTTCTCAAATATTTTATTGTCCTGACAGAAAACCTGAAAAGCCGTTCGGATAAATCATTTTGTCTCATTTTTTATCCTTTTATCTTTATCCTTTTTACTTTTATCTTTTTCAAAGTCTTTGAGAAACCTTTTTAACTATGATTTCTTTCCAACTGGTAAAATCGCCTTCCAAAATATGTTTCCTGGCTTCGCGAACAAGCCACAGGTAAAAAGCCAAATTATGCTGACTGGCAATCATTCCGGCAAGCATTTCTTTCACGGAAAACAAATGCCGAAGATAAGCCTTGCTGTATTGCAGGTCAACAAACGAATCGCCTTGAGGGTCGATGGGGCTGAAATCATTTTCCCATTTTTTATTTTTCATGTTCAGAATTCCATTCTTTGTAAACAGCATTCCATTCCTGCCGTTACGGGTTGGCATCACACAGTCGAACATGTCAATGCCAAGCGCAATACTTTCCAAAATATTTTCAGGAGTGCCAACGCCCATCAAATAACGTGGTTTATCGGCCGGAAGTATGTTGCAAACCAAATCAGTCATCTCGTACATCATTTCATGCGGTTCGCCTACCGATAATCCACCAATGGCATTTCCCTCGGCTCCATGTGCCGCAATTGCTTCAGCAGATTGAACGCGCAAATCGCGAAAAGTGCTGCCCTGCACTATTGGAAAGAAATGCTGCTCATAGCCGTATTTGGCTTCAGTTTCATTAAACCTATTAATACACCTTCCAAGCCAGTCATGTGTGATGTGCATCGACTTTTTGGCATAATCGTAATCGCAGGGATAAGGCGTACATTCGTCAAAAGCCATGATGATGTCGGCGCCAATGCTGCGTTGGATATCAACCACAGTTTCAGCAGTAAAATGATGCTTTGAACCATCAATATGCGACTTGAAAACCACGCCTTCCGGGTTCAATTTCCTGATGTCGGTCAGAGAATAAACCTGGTATCCGCCGCTGTCAGTCAACATAGGCCTGTCCCAGCCAATAAATTTGTGCAACCCGCCGGCCTGTTCAATAATTTCGGTGCCCGGCCTTAGGTAGAGGTGGTAAGTGTTTCCCAGGATAATATCAGGGTTTACATCTTCTTTCAAATCTTTGAAATGTAAGCCCTTTACCGAACCAACAGTGCCAACCGGCATGAAAGTTGGGGTTTCAATTCTTCCGTGTGCAGTGGTAATTTCGCCGGCGCGTGCCTTGCTTTTGGTATCGGTTCTGGAAAGTGTAAAAAACATGAAAACAGGATAATTTTCGGCAAAGATAGGCGATTGAAAAATATTTTTCAGGAATAAACATTTTAAGTCCGCTCAGGCAGAAAAGGTTTCTTTAAAGTCTTAACTTTGTGCGTTCAAAATTATCCTCGCCGTGTTGCCAGATTTTTCCATACTCGACCTCACCTTTATCGGTATATTCCTGTTATCGTGGATAGTGCAAATGATTTATTATTGGGGCGTTTTCAGCAGGCTTGCTTTTTTCAAACCAAAACCTGGTGAAGAAAAGGAATTGCCTCCCGTTTCGGTAGTCATTTGTGCCCGCAATGAATACCATAATTTAGTGAATAACCTGCCGGAAATTTTTGCCCAGGATTATCCAAACTTTGAAGTGGTAATTGTTAACCATGCTTCGGATGATGAAACCTCGGGTTATCTGAAAGAAATCCAGATTCAGCATAAAAACCTGAAAGTGGTCAATATTGAGCGCGACCTGAACTTTTTCAAAGGAAAAAAATTCCCGCTTTCCATGGGCATAAAATCAGCTTCAAATGAAATCTTGTTATTGACTGATGCTGATTGTCAACCTGCCGGGAAAAACTGGATTGCTTCAATGGTGCAGCAATACTATCCTGAAACGGAAATAGTGCTTGGTTACGGGCCTTACGAAAAGAAATCAGGACTGCTAAACTTATTCATCAGGTTTGACACTTTCATGGTGGCCTTGCAATATTTTTCTTTCGCGCTAAGCGGAAAGCCTTACATGGGTGTTGGCCGGAACCTGTCGTACAAACGCAGCATGTTTTTCAAAAACAAAGGTTTCACTTCCCATTACAAAATTCCATCCGGCGACGATGATTTGTTTATCAACAAAGTGGCAAACCGCAAAAATACGCGCATCAATATTGAACCCGAAAGTTACCAGTTTTCGAGGCCTAAAAAAACATTTTCGCAGTGGCTTGATCAAAAGCAGCGGCACCTTTCAACAGGCAAGCATTATAAATTTAAATTCAAGTTTTTGCTCGGCCTTTTCAGCCTTTCACAAATCCTGCTTTTCGCGTCATTCACAGTTTTGCTGGTTTTTCAAATCTATCCCTGGGTGGTACTTGGGATGTTTGCGGCCAGGTTTATTTCGGTGGCAGTAATCCATAAATATGCTATTTCACGTCTCCACGAAGGGCAATTATTTCTATTTTCGCTGCTAGCGGAAGTTTTTTATATCCTGTTTATGTTCCTGGTAAGTGTTGCAGGAATGTTTCGAAAAGAAATTAAATGGAGGTAAACAACCAGTTAACGGAAAAAGGGCAGCGCGATTTTCACTTGATTCAACGGGCAATTGAGGATGGCGACCAGCAGGCTTATGCCGATTTGCTGAAGCATTATCGCGATTCGCTCTATTTCATGATGCTGAAAATGACCGGCAACCCTTATGATGCTGAAGATTTAACGATTGAAGCTTTTGGGAAAGCATTTAAAAAACTAAACCAATACACACCCGAATACGCTTTTAGTACCTGGCTTTTTAAGATTGCTACCAACAATTGCATCGATTTTATGCGGAAAAAAAGCAAGGGGGCGGTCAGTCTTTATTCTTCAGGTGAAGGTGATGAAGATAATATCCCAATCCAGGTTCCCACCGATGGCCTCGACCCTGAAGAACAATTTATTAAAGAACAAAAAGTGGACTTGATGCGCGAGGTGGTTACCCGACTGAAACCCCATTATAAAAACCTGATAGAATTACGTTATTTTAAAGAATATAGTTACGAAGAAATTGTTGTCGAGCTCGATTTGCCCATTGGCACTGTGAAAGCCCAGCTTTTCAGGGC
>DATCTB010000143.1:0-11172 GCA_036568185.1 Bacteroidales bacterium
CGCTCAGAATGACAAAAAGTAAAATACAAGCCATTGCAGCTTCTATTTCCTTTTCAGAAATGAATTATTTAACAGAGATAAGATTGCAACAGCGACAGGACAGTCACTGTTTTCAAAGGTGGTGGCGATTCTGCTGCTGAAAATAAAGTAAATTCAGAAGCAACTTCAATTTGTGGAATGACAACAAATACAGCGCTAAAAAGTAATTCCAACGATGTGGCTTGAATTTGGTTGTCAATAAGCGGAATGGAAAAATCATCCTCTACCTGGTAAAATGTTGACTCATTGTGGCAGCAATCGCTCATTTCGCAGCAGGATTCAGGAAGTGAATCTACCGCAATGCTTTCTACAATATCGCCACAATAGTGCCTGGTAATTGTAAACCCGGTTGTGGAAACTAGCAGCGTAAAGCTTAAAATGATATGTGCTATTTTTTTTAGCATTTGTAAATAATGAGCCTAAAATTTAGTGTTGCAAAAATGAAACAAATACAACTAAATATGTTACACAATTTTTGATTAAAGTAATATCATTTTTGGATTTTCAAACTTTGTCGATTGGTTTGCGCCTTTTGTTTTTTATTTTTTTGAAATGAGTTGGCGACAAGCCCGTTATCTTTTTAAATTGGTTCGACAAGTGCTGAACGCTGCTATAGCCCATCTGGAATGCAATTTCATTCAAGTTAAGCTCATCATACACCAGCAATTCTTTGACTTTTTCAATTTTTTGGTTGATTGTGTATTTCTCAATAGTAATTCCTTCAACCGATGAAAACAGGTTGCTGAGGTAGGAATAATCGTAACCAATCTCGCCGGCAATAAAATCAGTGAGGTTAATATGCCGGTCTATTTCTTTTTGGTAATGAACCAATTCAATCACCAGCGTTTTTATTTTTTCAATAATGAGGCTCTTTTTATCGTCAATCAGCTCAAAGCCGTTTTCAAGAAGCGCTTTTCGGAATAACTCCATGGTTTGATCATCCAATCCTTCATTCAATTCCACTGTGCCCAACGATACTTTCATTGGAACTATTTTCAGTTTCTCCAATTCGTGTTCCACTGCTTTAATGCAGCGGTTGCATACCATGTTTTTGATATTCAGAGTGACTGTAGCCATTTGACAAAGTTAATTAAAGAAAGTGATGTAGATTTTGGAAATAAATATCATTCTTATTTAACTAAAAAAAAACTGCGCCAAACGACGCAGCTTTTTAACATTATGAAAACAAAAATTACAACCTCTTAGCCCACTGCGAATTGACCGCTATAGCATTCAATCCTTTCGCCGGAAGGTCGAGTGTGATTTTATCAACCATGTTAACGCCTTGAACTTCTTTGTAAGTAACCACTGCTTTCACAGGGTCGCCACTCATAACAGTATTTACTGTCTGGCTCACACATTCAAGCGTGGTAATATTATAAAGATATTGCAGGTTGTCGCCCTGAACAATAAAGTTGGACCCTTGAACCTGCAAATTGTTACCAAGTTGTGAAACGATTCCTTTGGTACTAAACAAATCGACCATTTGTCCTTTGGACATGAAAATATATTCGACCACGAGTTTTAAAGCATTTTCAACATATTCTTTTGTGTCGTCAATCTGGCTGCTTTGAACAGCACCCCTGATTCCCGGTTTTTTCTTGGTTGTTGATGTTTGGTCTACAACATTAGACACCGGTTTACCATCAGAACCGACAGAAACATTGGCAACTATCGTTGCTTTTAAATCGCCTTTCATAAAAACCTGGACATTTCTTTGCCAGGTAAATTGTGCCATTGCAGCAAAATTCTGGTTATACTTTTCCTGAACATCCAGGCTTAATTGAGTCAGGTCAGTTTGTGCCCAAATAGCCGGAATCAAAAAAATGGCTAATGCTGTAGTAATGATACATTTCCTCATAAACTTATAATTTTTAGTTTTAATAGATAATTTCTTTAATCGTACAAAAGTCTGAAAAAAGCTTATTTGTTTTGAGTATAAGGAAAATATACTCATCAATAAGTAGTGGTTCTCTATTCTTTCAGATTCTGAAATTTTGAAAATTACTCATCATTGAGTAATAAGTTAGTTATAAAAAGTATTTAGTTTTACCATTTGTTACGTTGACTCATTCTAAATAGATATTAATAAATTAAGCTATAAAAACCTCAATTGTGACAAAAACCGTTAAAATAGCACACACTGTTTCTTTTATAAACCAATAATCAATTATTTATTAATTAAAAAACAATCTATTATGAAACGAATTCTAACAGTCTTATTAATTGCATTTCTATTTTTAGGTGCTTTTTCAATTCAATCTTGCAATAAATGTGCAACTTGCCAGTATACCTATGAAAATCTGGCAGGTGAGCAAGTAACGTTTACCTATGCTGAGGTATGTGGTAATAATAGTGATGTAAACAATTACAAAGATACCTGTGAAGCTGCAGCCGAAGCATACACTGACGGTAATTGCACTTGCGTTGATAATTAAAAAAAAAGCAGAGTGGTAATTCTTTTCCTATATATGGAAAAGTATTACCACATTTTTTTTCATATTAGTCACCGTTTGTATGAAACCTATTTTAGTTTTAATTCTTAGTTTGTTACTGCTTGCAGGATGCAATGAATCTAAACAGTGTGAAGAAGAAATTTACCTGGTGCCCGAAGGCTTCCGGGGTAGAATCATGGTTTTCTTCGACCAGGCAGATGGGCAAGCAATTGAATATGAGAATACGGCAAGAGTTTACCACATTCCTGAGTCGGGTTACATTAAATCGCAATTTCCCAGGAATGGAGGATGCATGAATGACGGACGTATCCAGTTTTTTTATGAAGATAGCCTGGGAACGCGCCAGCCACTGGATTACTTTCTGAACATGGACATGAAAAACCTTCCAACCGACAGGGATTATGTATTGTTCACATTTCTTTCAGATAAAAAAGTAAAGCCTGATTTCGTCATCCACTTTGTGGGGCATCTCAGCGAATTCAACGAACTGACAGAAAGTGTCAGGCATTTGGAACCAATGAAAATATTAGATTCTATTTAGAAATTCATAATAATAAACAAAAGAACTTTTCAAAAATAAATGAAATGAAAAATACTATTTCAAAATTACTTTTTGTAATCATGCTTAGCCTTTTTACTGTTAAGCTGGTGGCAATAAATTTTCAGGTAACATCTACAAATGCAATAGAATCAACCGAAAATGATACAATAGCAGAGCTTAAAGCCATTGCCGAAGAAGCCTATCTGTATGGCTTTCCAATGATTGTGGGTTATAAAGTCATGTATGATTTTAATATTGATAAAAATTCAGCCCAATTTAAAGCCCCGTTTAACGTAATCAACAATGAGGCCCGGGTTTTTACACCGGCAGATACGTCGGTAAGTACTCCAAACAGTGATACACCCTACTCAATTTTGCAAATGGATTTGAGAACGGAGCCAATTGTATTGTGTATGCCAGAAATTGAGAAAGAAAGATACTACGATGTTCAGTTGGTAGACTTATATACTGACAATTATGGATATATGGGCAGCCGTACAACCGGAAATGGAGCAGGATGTTATTTGGTAGCAGGCCCCGATTGGGATGGAAAGACACCAAAAGGCATCGACAAGGTTTTCCGCTGCGAAACACAATTCAGTTTAGCCGTTTACCGCACCCAGCTTTTCAATCCTGAAGACATGGATAATGTAAAAAAAATCCAGGCTGGGTATAAAGTTCAACCCCTCTCTGAATTTCTTGGACAACCAGCCCCTCCGGCAGCACCAAGCATTGACTGGCCAGAATTCTCTCAGGCAGCTTTTACAACTGAATTTGGGAAATATCTCAGCTTCCTTTTACAGTTTTGCCCACCCAACGGAACAGCTGCAGTTGAAATACCCTTGCGTGAGAAATTTGCAAAAATCGGAATCGTTGCCGGAGGCGAAGCAAAGCCGGCAAAACCTCTTTCCCCACAAATGAAAGAAGCTTTGGGAGAGGCCGTGAAAGCAGCTTTCGCTAAAATTGAATACCAGGCTAATAATATAGGCAAAGTAGTGAATGGATGGCACATTGGTTCGGCAACAGGAAACCGGGAATATTACAACGGTAATTGGACACTCAGGGCTGCTGCAGCCAAAATCGGAATTTATGGAAATGATGCTCAAGAAGCTGCCTATCCATACACCCGGAGCGATGTTAATGGGCTGCCGCTGGATTGCAGCAAACACAATTATGTAATGACTTTCAAGGAAGGGGAATTGCCTCCGGTACATGCTTTCTGGTCGGTTACCATGTATAATAGCCAGACTCAGATGCTGATTAATAATCCGATTAACCGATACCTGATCAATTCGCCCATGTTACCTCAATTGAAGAAAAATATTGATGGTTCCATTTCAATCTATATTCAGCATGAATCTCCCGGCAAGGATAAAGAATCGAACTGGTTACCCGCCCCGGACGGACTGGCATTTATCGCAATGAGAATGTATTGGCCAAAAACTGAACCACCATCAGTATTTCCATTGGGTGAAGGAACCTGGGCGCCTCCGGGAATAATTCCTGTAACAAATTTAGATGCAATGGGTGTAACTCGTTTTGGTGATCTATCTGTTGAAAACGTTGTCCGCACCGATGAAAGATATGGCCACGACGGATTGTTCCAGGGCCCAAGAGGTTGGTATTACTGGAACTATCTTGAATATCCAAAACCAATTCAGAATCCGAATCTCTGGCCGGATATGCATTCTACCTATTTTCTTTCAAGGTTAAAACTTCCTAAAGGCAGTTCTCTTACATTCAAAGGTAGCTATCCTTATGTTAGGTATATGAAGTTTGCTTTGTATAAATCAGAGAATAACACGTTTGTTTCCATCGGAGAAGATATTGCAGGAATGGACATTCAACCTGATAAAGGTTCTGTCAATCCATTTCAGGTTGGCGCTCAAAGGCTGTTGCCAAATCGTGATTTTACAATTACTCTTTTGGCTCAGGATCCACCAAAAGATAATAAAGACAGAAAACCAAATACTTTATATGTTGGAACAGATGAAGCAGAACTGGAAATGGTATTGAGGATTTATCTCCCAAACCAGGGAAAAGATGGCGCCGGTTGGGGACATGGTGATTATCCTTTTATTAAAAGAGGATTACCATCGTATGAAGGAACTCTTGCTGATGGAACAAAATTGAATTCTGATCAAGTTATTGAAAAATTTGTTATTCCATTTGAAAGCAATACAAAACAACCAGTTACCGACCAGCAATGGACCGGGCTGGTCAATTCTACCGCTAATGTCCCCGGATTGAATCCAACTACTGCACCTGCAACAAAAGTTCCAAAATGGGAAAAATACTGGACCTTTAAATATTCAATAGTTGGCTCATTTAAATCAGAAGAAGAAAGGGCAAAAATTCCTTATGCCGGAGCAATAGATGGCGGTGGCGATCCTGCAACACAATATTTATTTTTATGGTTATCAAGAGAATACGGAGATGTTTATGTGATGAAGGGCAAAATGCCAACATTCCCAAATACTTATTCGGGTGCCGGAGAAACCGGTCTGGCTGTTATGCCTGATGCTCAAACTCAATATTTTTCAATTGTAAGTTGCGAAGCAGCACCTTCAGGAAGAATTGTAGATGGTTTGGCTGACTTCCAGATTCCGCTTGACGAGAATGGATATTACACAATTGTTTATAGCAGGAAGGAAGACCGGCCCTCAAATGCTACGGCAGAAAATGGAGTTGCCTGGATTGAATGGAGCCCTCGTGGCGAAGGCCTGGAATCAAAAGATAACAGGGAAGACTTTGGGATGTTGATGATTAGAATTATGGCTACAAACCCGAACTGGAAAGAAAGGCCTGATAATGTAACAAAGCCCGGTATGGAAGAGGAAATTATGGGCCCATATTTTCCGGTAGGTGAATACACTGATAAAGCAACTTTTGAGGCTAGCGGCACGAAATGATACAGTTTATCATAAAATAATATTATTTCTAATATTTAAAAAATAAACAATGATAGTAGGAACACTTTTGCTTATTACAATATTACTTTACGGAGGTGGTTATGACACTATTATGCTTAACCCAGACATGAAAAAAAATGTACACACCTTCGTTGTGGATAAGAACCGCGTGAAAGAGATTGACCACATTTTAAAGGAGATGGAGAAAAGTCAAAAGGCTTTTCATAAAGTAGTAAAAAAAGGCCCTTTCAAGGAGTTTGAAGCCCTCAACATAAACCCAGATGCCACTCGTGCTGAATATGAAACATTGCTAAATGCATATTTTGTTGATTTAAAAGCCTTACAACAAAGTCAAATCGATTCTGAGCTTAAAATTAGATCGGATATTAAAGAAGCCGAATGGAATCAAATAATGGAAAAGGTTCTTGCTACACCTGATAAAAGCAAAGCAAAGAAACAAATGGAGAAGTTGACAGAGAAGATGCACAGCGGCATGATTAAGGCATGTGAAAAATCTATTTCTGATCCTTCAAATCTGTCTGCGGCTAAAACGCTTATTGACAACTATAGAGCAAAAGCCGAATTACTTGGCGAAAGCATTATGGATATTGGTTACAAGAATCAGGAAACTATCCGAAATTATAATGCTTCTCGTGAACAATACGAAGATATTAGAGCAGAAATGCTCGCTAAACGATTGGACTTTATGCAAACAGTAGTTGATTTGCGATTTGAACTTTTAGAGATTACCCCTCAGAAAGAATGGAAAGGACTCGCCACAGAGCTCAATAAAACATTAAGCAAGGCTGGTGAAATGTAGTACGGATAAATAATGCTAAATAGTATTACCTAAAAATATAATTTATCAAACAATAATCGTATGAAAAAATCAACAGTTATTAAATTGCTACTCATTATTGTAGCCGTCCTCGTCATATTTGTAGCATATAAACTGCTTTGGACTACAATAGAGCCAAAAATAGAATTTAAAGTTGACCAAATTGGCTTGACAGAAAACGAAAAGGCAGCCAATGGCCCAATTCCTGGAGATGTTTCACTCTATCAGGAAGAATGGGAATGTTCGCAAAACCTGGCTTCTCCGGGATATTTCAAAGGCTTAAACTCAGCTGAAATCGCCAATGGTGAGCGTAGTGGTTTATTTCCATGTGCAACTTTCACTGGCTCATTCACTGAAACAAACCAGGTTTACGCTTATAGAAGCGAGGATGACTATGAAGGATGTTCCTATATTATTAATCGCAGGCCTGGCGAACTTTACGTGGTTGGAGGTGACTACCCGCCAGAAAAAGGCCCGGTACCTGCTGGCCCATATTTAGCAAAATGTGATGCGGCCACGGGCAAACAAATCTGGCGTACCTATTTTGATAACGCAAATGTTTCAGGCAGATGGATTGGAAATGCAAACCTGAATATTCATGAAAATGGATTGATCATTTTTTCATGGTCTAATCAAATTGTGCAACTTGATCCGGAAACAGGAATCATATTGAGAAGAAACACGCTTCCTAATGGTCCAACAGAAGTTGAAAATGTGAATTTTAAGCACCTCACAATTGCACCAGATGGGACATTGCTTATGAAAGATCAAACCCGGCCATCAGGATCCACAGGACAAGGGACTGTGGCAATTATTAAAGGTGTTATGGATGGGCTAAAGCAAACGAATTCGAACTTAGTTGCTGTTGATCCAAACACACTGGAAATCCTGGATGAGATTGCCTTATTAGAACCATGCACTTCTCCTCATATCGCTACCACGTATAAAGATAAAATAGCTACCTACATTTCAGCTGACAAAAAAATATACAGATATTTTTGGGATCCAATTAGTAAAAAGCTCTCTAAAGATTCCTGGGAAATTGTTGCCATGGAAGAAGGGCAAACAGCCGCAGCTTGTGTTAGCATAATTGGTGAATGGATAGCAATTCAAACGAATGGTATCGGAAGTGATGTAAAAGCTTCGAGCATCGTTGTCGTTCATCGTGATGATCCTGCAAGAAAAAATGTAATCTTTCCATTTGGCCAGCTCAAAAAGGGCGAATGGAGCTTTGCCATGCCTAAACCCATTACAGATCCGGAGAACAACATGATTTATTCGGCTGATATGGGTATGAAGAGAGTTGCAGGAATTAAATTAGACCAGGCCACAGGTGATTTGAAAGTTCAATTTGTTGTTGATGATATCACAAATACTTTTCAGCCGCTTATTGGCCCGAAAGATGAGCGGGTACTTCTCCTCACCAACATTAAGCAGAATGTTGAAATGGAATCAATAAAAATGGCGATGTTCACTGCCAATTATACCGAGCAATTGACATGGCGCAATGCTGCAACCGGAGAAATACTGGCAGAATCCAGTTTTTTTGAACCACTTATTCCAAACGGATTAACAGTGCCCGGTTATGGTGGTCGTGTTTATTTCCCTACTAATAGAGGATTTATCATTCTTCAGGTTATGCCGAAATAAAATTTGTTTGAACATAAATTATCATTAAAAACAATTTATTATGACAACAAAGCGAATCTTAAATACCCATTATTTAAAGTTGATTTTGTGGGTTATAATTCCTGTAGTTCTTTTCTCACTCCAATCTTGTGATTCAGAAAGTGGAGCCAAAAATGAAAAGAACAACCCTCAATCTGCAGACTTAAATGAACAACCGCAAGCGATGGAGTTGAGTGTAGATCAGGAAGCTGTTGATATTTTTAAAGGTTCAATGGATTACCTCCACAGTTTGCAAAAGTTTAGTGTGCAGGCCCAAAGCACCTTGGAAGATATAAACCTATCAGGCCACAGGGTGGATTATGAAATCGCTTCAACTGTAGTCTTGCAAAGGCCAAACAAGTTGCGTACCGAACGAAGCGGTGATTTGTATAACCAGGTCTTTTTCTATAATGGCAAAACTTTAACGCTTTACAACCCGGTGCAAAAAGTTTACGCTACCGAAGCTGCTCCTGGTACAATTGATGAGATGTTTCTATTTGCATACGATAAATTTGGAATAAGTGCGCCAGTATCTGACCTTATATACAGTAATGCATTCGAATTGCTCATTGAAGACGTAAGCTATGCAGAAGTTATTGGTTTGGAAATGATTGGCGACATTCCTTGTGTTCATTTATTGTTCAGCAGGCCGGATGTTGATTTCCAGATTTGGATTGCTGATGAGGGCACTCCATATCCATATAAATACCTGGTTACCGACATATCCACACCTGAACTATTAGCCTTTTCTACCATTATGCGAAATTGGAATGAAAATCCAAAAATTACTGACGAAACGTTTAACTTCGAAGCACCCGCGGGTACGTTTAAAATTGATTTTCTGAAAGTTAATTAACAAAAAAAGGAAAAGATATGAAGACAAAAGATACAAAGTTTCGGTTGATTATTGTCATAGCAATGATCACACTTTTCGTATTAGCTGAAACAGCAGAGGCGCAGTATGGCGGTATGCACAGGCGCACACGCAGAAGAACAGCAATAGTGGTAGCCAGTGCAACACATGCTGCTGATCAACAAGCCGCTGCTAACCAACAGTCGCAACAAGCTACACAACCAGACTCTTCAAATTCAGCACAGGGGCAACAGCAAATTGCCCAACAAGAACAAACTACTCCTCAAACATCTGCACAAGGTGATCATTTACCTTATGGCAAAGTGGTTAACAGCCTCCCTGAAGGTTGTGAATCAGAAGCTGTTAATGAGCAACAATATTATCATTGTGGCAACGATTATTATCGTGCGGCTTACCAGGGGAACGCCCTTGTATATGTTACTACTGAACCTCCGAAATAACGTAGCTAAAAGAAAAATTATTATTGTTTTTTCTACTTCAAAAGTGAAGTTCATTATCCAAAAAAAAAAATTAATATTTCAACACAGAAATAAATTCGACAAAATTTATACAGTATGAAAAAATCAACAATTATAAAATGGCTTGCATTAATAATTATAGTCCTTGTCATATTTGCATCATACAAACTCCTTTGGACTACTATTGAGCCAAAAATTGAGTTTAAAGTTGACCAAATTGGCCTGACGGAAAACGAAAAGGCAGCCAATGGCCCAATACCCGGTGATGTTTCATTGTACCAGGAAGAATGGGAATGCTGTCAAAACCTTCCGATGCCCGGATATTTACATGGATTGAATACAGCAGAAATAGCCAATGGCGAGCGCAGTGGTTTGTTCCCATGCGCCACATTTACAGGTTCATGGGATGGCCCCAACCAGGTTTTCGCCTGGAGAAGCGAAGATTCGTATGAAGCATGTACTTATATCAACAATCGTAAACCAGGAGAGTTATATATTATTGGTGGTGACTTTCCGCCACTGGAAGGCCCTGTTCCTGCCGGACCATATCTTGCAAAGGCTGATGCAGCGTCTGGCAAACAAATATGGCGTACCTATCTCGACAATACAAATGTATCAGGTCGCTGGATTGGAAACCCAAATCTCAATTTCCATGAAAATGGGCTTCTAATTATTGCCTGGTCGAATCAAATTGTTCAAATTGATCCTGAAACTGGCCTGGTATTGAAAAGCAATACCCTGCCTCCCGGCTCGGCTAAGGTCGAGAATGTAAATTATAAACACCTCACTATCGCTCCTGATGGAACTATCATTTTAAAGGACCAAACAAGGCCTACAGGAAGTAAGTTGCAGGGAACAATGGCCATTGTAAAAGGAGTCCAGGAAGGTCTGAAACAAGCCAACTCAAACTTGCTTGCCATAGACCCCAATACGCTTGAAATACTGGACGAAATGGCCTTGTTGGAACCGGCTTCTTCGCCACATATAATCGGCATGTATAATGGTAAAATTGCTATTTATTTTGGAGCCAATGAAAAAGCATATCGCTATTTCTGGGATCCTATTGCTAAAAAACTTTCGAAAGATGATACCTGGGAAATCAAGGCAATGAAAAAAGGGCAAACCACTGCCGCTGCTCCAAGTATAATTGGTGATTGGATTGCTATCCAGACCAATGGAGCGGGAAGCGATTCAGTTGCTTCCACTATAGTTGTAGTTCATAAGGATGATTCTGCAAGGACTAAACTTATTTTTCCCTTTGGCCAGTTAAAAAAAGGAGAGTGGAGTTTCTGTATGCCAAAGCCAATTACCGACCCTGAAAATAATATGATTTACTCAGCGGATATGGGTATCGGAAAGGTTGCAGGGATAAAACTCGACCAGGCT
>DATCTB010000144.1:0-7056 GCA_036568185.1 Bacteroidales bacterium
TCTTTGGATTTATACGGCTTTAAACAGGTAGGAAAAGCTTTTGCCGACATCGTGAAAGAAGACTGCGCCAAAGGCGAAATGCCGAAAGATGCCATTCTGGTTGGTAATAATTGGTTTCCACTCGCTAATTACGATTATTACTCTGCCTCACCTCTGGGAATGAAATCATTTGGACTGGGAACGCTCAGCCAAATCCACAAATTTGCCTGGACCAACCGCGCCAACGATTGTTACAACATTGGCATGAACGCCTATTTCATCACCGATTCACGCTATTTTCAAGACCCGGAACCTGCTTTTTCAAAATATTTTGAAAGCATTGAAGCCTGCGATACGGTGGAAATTATGCGCGGTGGAAAAGTGGCCAAACTTGCCTTTATTTATCGCCTGAAAAATATGCAAGCGCTGCCGGATGATCCTTTGTTTTTTTGGTAACCCCACCCTAACCCTCCCCCAAGGGGAGGGAATCGGAACACCGCCCTCCTTCATCAACTTCTTAAATCAAAAATTGTTAATCCTTATTCTGAGATTAGGCTAATAGACTTTTGGTAGAACCAACCTAACTCACAACGAAAAAGTGAAACGGAGATAATCTCTTTTTTTATCTTCGCAAATCAAAAAACGTTAATCCTTGTTCTTAAATCAATTTAAAAACCCATGTGGACATGCCCCAACTGCCAACAAAAGTTTCTTCACACAAACCAATACCATTCATGCAATGAGCGAACGGTGGAAGATTTTCTGAAAGGAAAGTCGGAGCACACAGTTGAGTTATACAATTATTTTATTGATGAATACTGGAAAATTGGGGAGTTCGTTTTGCACCCGGCAAAATCAAGAATTGCCTTTGCCGGGAAAACGAGGTTTGGCTATATCCACCGCTTTGGAAAAGATTTTTTGGATGTTTCACTCACTTTCAATCAACCTTATCGCGACAATCTCTGTTTTTACCGCATCGGCGAAGTTCCGGGCGGAAAAATCTTTCAGCATTACCTTCGACTTTATAGTAAAGATGACATCAATGATGAGGTGAGGAAGTATATGGAATTGGCTTTGAGGTTTGGAAATAAATTGACTAATCAATAAAATTGTCGATGGCTATTTTAATTTTACAAACTTCCTTACCGCCATTCCTTTTTCTGTCTGTACAAACAGCAGATAAGTGCCAGATTTTAAAGAAGAAACATTCAGTTGTTCCAAATATGACTCAGAAGTAACCTTTAAAAGTTTCCTTCCTGAAATATCATGAATTTCTATTGTTCGAATTGGAGTTTCACTTTTTACAAATAATTTATCTGAAGCAGGATTGGGATAAACGCTGAGTTTGATTTCCTGCTTATCGGCAATGCCGAGAGTAGCTAAACTTACTTTGTCAGCCTGCAAAACTTCTATGGAAGAACTGTTTTGTAAAAAGGCCACCAATTCGCAATTATTGAAATTATAAGATTCATCAACAGTAATGGTGTATGTGGTAGAAAAAATACTATCAGCAGAAAAATTAACTGTTGTTCCATTTTGGTCAGGGTACATTTCGCGACATACATAATTCAATTCATCCATACCCAGCCAGTTTTCAGGAATATGTGATTCAGTCAAAACCAGGTGAAGCTTTAAGTTGGCACCTTGGTAATTATAAACTTTCTTTGCATTAACCGTTACTTGCAGATCACGTTCACCACTTTGAGTAATAGTCATATCCATCGTAAACAAAGACAATTTCTCGATTCGCTGTTCATAAACTGGGAGATAAGTAGGGTACATACTTTGCGTTGCACTTCCGGCAGCTATTTCATTCAAGCCATCAAAATGTGCTGTCGGATAGCCGGGAACATTGTAAAAACTATTTCTGTAATCTGAAAATATGTTGGAATAATTGTCATCGTTGTGGTATTCAATTACAGCTACTTTTTTTCCGTTAGTTATCAAATCGTCAGCACCCATTGCCGAACCCGGACAATAAGTGCACCAGGTTCCGGTAGCAATTTCTAGTAAAACCAATTTGCGTTCTACACCGCCTTCAATTTCAACTTCCACCGGTCCTGCCTCGCTGGAAAGCCCGGATTCATAAACAGCTTTAACTGAATAAGTATAAGTTGCAGGGTAAACATTTGCATCCAAGTATGTAGTATTTGAAACTAAAGCGGCTAGCACTTCACCGTTTCTGTAGACTTTGTATCCATCCGGAATTGCATTTATAGGTGCGTCCCAATTTAAAGTTACATTGTTTTCATTTAAACTAGCAGTGAGGTTAGTAGGTGGTTCTGGTTCTGCCAATCCACTTACTATAATTTCGTCAACGTAAAACAATGGCTGCCTTTGCTCACTGTTCCAGGCAAAAAAGTTTAAGGCACCCAGTTGGTTCAAACCTGCGCTGCCATTAATTTGAGTGCTCCATTGCCATTCGGCCTGTAGATTTTCATTTATATAAATTTCAGCATTGTCATTATCCAAATCAATAATTACCTTAACAGGAAACCATTGTTCGGGCACGAAATAAAAATAGTGGGTAGCGCCTGCAGTATTAATTTCTCCCTGGAAATCTGCATCAAAATAACACTGAAGTCCCCATGAACTTTCGTTTCCGTTAAAATTTTGCAAAACACCAAAAAAACCAACTTTATCTGAAGGAATGAACAGATAGAAAGATACCTCGTAACGCCCTGCTGTTTTTGAACCCAAACTGAGCAAAACATCATTCACACTTGTAATTTCCAATGAGTTATTTCCTTCATAGGCATTGGCATTGCTTACAAAAGGGTCCTCGTAAGTGCCGGGGCCATTATTCCAGGTAAACCAATTGGCAGGAGCCTGGGCACATAGCCTGGCTCCTGCTTCATAGTTTTCAAAATTTTCAGATTGAAGGGTATCCTGGGCAGCAGACGCTAATGCCCAAAAAGCCATTAGCAATGCCAAAACCCAATTTTTATTTCTTTGAAAAATCATTATTTACTGATCATTTTCTTTGTAACCGTTTCATTACCTGATTTCAGGGTGCAGAAATAAATTCCACCAGCCAGGGAAGAAGCATCCCAGTCGATAGAATGGTTTCCAGCCTGCATTTCTTCGTTTAAAAGAACAGCAACCTGTTTTCCAATAACATCATAAACAGCAACTTCAACGGTTGAATTTTCAGCAATGCTGAAATTGATTTTTGTATTTCCATAAAATGGATTAGGTGAGTTGCTTATTTGAATACCTGCCTGGCTACTTTCAAAATCATTAATTCCGACAGCATTACTATTATGCATAATAATTCCATCCTGGCCAGTGCACCAGCCATTCAATTCATCTACCATCTGCCCAATTGCGAAAATATTGGATACACCGGTGTACTGTGTTTCCCAGGTAACCCCGCCATCAACAGTGTTCATGATTGTTCCATTGCTGCCAAAAAACCAGCCTTTTTCCAAGCTAACAAAGCTTACTGTATTAACCTGTTCAGTTGATGTATATTGAACTTCCCAAGTAGTTCCAGCATCGCTTGTATGCAAAACAGCGCCATTATCAAAGGCTGCATTTTTGCCACCACCACCGAGTACACTTCCAAGCCAAACATTATTTTCGTCAATAATAGAAATACTGGTAACATCAAAACCGGTGTTGCTAGCTTGTGTTACCCAAGTTTCGCCTCCATCGTTGGTATAAAGCACAGTTCCCTGGATTCCAGTTGCCCATCCAACCATGTTGTTCAGGAAGCGTGTCCTAATGAGGTATTTGTCCGATCCGCTATTTTGCAGAACCCAGGTATCTCCACCGTCAGCTGAATGGAAAATTTTTCCACCCTGCCCTACGCACCAGCCGTTGCTTTCGTCAGCAAAGAAAACGGATTGCAAAGTGCCCGTCATATCGATGGTAAGTTGGCTCCAACTTTCGCCTCCATCGGTTGACTTGAGCAATGTCCCATTTTGTCCGCAAGCCCAGCCATTATTGGCATCAAGGAAAGTAACTTCTCCATAAAATACACTTATCGGCAAATCTTGAGGAATCCAATTTGCTCCGCCGTCTGTTGTATGAATCAGCAAGGGGTCAGAGCTAATTCCGCATATCCAGCCAGTATTTACATCTACAAAACTTATAGAATTAAACCAATGCGTTGAACCACTATTTTGCTCAATCCATTGTGCATTTGATAAATAAGCCACCATAATGAAGGCCAGAGAAAGTAAAGTTTTTTTCATAATTTTAAAATTTAAGTTATAAAATGATTGATTAAAGCTTGATGATTTTCTTTGTAAAAATTTGTGCCCCTGAATTGATTTTCAGCAGGTAAAATCCATTGGGTAGCTCAGGGAAATCCTTTAATTCAATTTCTTTTGGGCTAGTAAGTTCTAAACCAGTTTTCTCATAAACCGGGTTGCCGTTCAAGTCAAACAACATTATATCTAAAAAAGAAGCAGAAGCCGGAAGTTGAATAGCACCAAGTTTTTTAAAAACAAAACTTATCTGTTTTAACCCATTCTCTTCATTTGCAGCAAGCCCTTTCGAAGATAACATCGCCATTGCAGATGAAAAATCAGGGACGCCATACCCCATCAACTGGTTTGGGTTATCAAATTGGGTGCTGCTCATTTTTATTGCAGAAAGAATTTCGGTATTTCTTAATTCAGGGTTTGCTTGCCACAAACAGGCTGTAAGCCCTGCAATGAGCGGAGCAGAAAAGGAAGTCCCGTCTCCGCTTCCAAGAATATTATCGGATTGCATCACAACGGTTCCTTCGCCTCTGGCCATTACATCTGGCTTTGTCCTTCCATCATATGTTGGCCCAATTGAACTAAATGGTGAACGGATTCCATGGGCATCAGTAGCACCAACAGTCAATACACTGTCAGCATCCCCCGGAAAACCAACCCAGGGCCAATTAGCATTTTCGCCATTATTGCCAGCCGAAACTACCACTATCATTCCTTTGCTTGTGGCAATATCTGCAGCAATTGAAGCCGGTGCAGTCTTGCCATCCAATTGTTCGTATGTCAAATCAGTGTTTGGGTCGGAGGACAACAAATAACTTAGTGATGAACTGATAATATCAACCCCGGCACTGTCAGCATATGCTGCACCTGTTACCCAATTGTATTCCTCAAGTAATGATTCTCCGTTGGTATCTTCAGTCCTGATAAGGTAATAATCAGCTTTGGGGGCTGTCCCAACCATGATACCTGGTAAATTGGCAGCAAGAATTGACAAAACATAAGACCCGTGGACATGGCCCTGGTAAACATAAGTTCCGCCGCCCACCAAATTGAGTGTGCCTTTTATTTGGTTATTTGCCCGCAGGCTATCAAAGACTGTCATTAAGTTAGCTTTCGAAAATCCCCCATCAAGAACCGCAATACTGATTCCCTGCCCTTGAAACCCATCGTTATGGAGGCCAATTCCTTTTAACATGGCAATCTGTGAGAAAGCGGCACCGTAATCCAGTGAATTATAATCCCTTGAAGGGCTTTGCTGAGCTGGTTTTGATATTATAAGCTCTTCCGGTTTCTTAGCCCCTTCCTCGTTCCTGAGTACTTTTTTCACAAATGGCAAAGCCATAACCTGTGCAAGCTTATCAGAATCTGAAGTTTTAATTACAATGGAATTGAACCACTTGCAGGGTTGCACTATTTTAACGCCAATTTCTTTAACCGCCTGGACATATTGGGGGTTTACCGGAAAATCCTGTTCTGTAATATCAATACCAAACTTTGTGCGCCGGGCAATAGCTCTTTCTGAAAGATAAGCTTCAGGTTGATCAAGGGAAAAGGGTGAATCATTCTTATCAGTAAACTCTACCAGGTAGTAGTCAAAGGAAATCTGAGAAATACCTTCAAGGGAAATTAAAAGAAAAAATACCAACAACTTAACTACTCTCATTTTATGAAAATTTATTAAACTACACAATAGCTCGCCAGTCATAAAATGGCTTAACTAAAGGTGTTTATTTATTAAAATGTAAGTAGTAAGTATATGGCAAACATAATACTTTATTTTTATTCAATACAATTAGGGTTTAAAGTTTTTTCAAGAAAATTTTTAAACCATTTTTATTCTTTGAATTTTACCCATTGAGCTTTGTCCTCTAAACTTCATCTTTTGAACTTTACAGCTCTCGGTGCTTATTATCACACCAATACCCTTTTGCGCTGTGACGGCACATGCACCATTTCACAAGTTGGGCTTCAGTAATAATAACTTCTTCCGGTTCAAAGCTGGTTCCAATGTGGGAATCATCGCAAAAAGGCTGGTCCATGCTGCGGCCGCAAGTACAATAGAAATAAGTTCCAGGCTCCATATACATTTTCAGGGAGCTTTTCTGGACTATGATTGGTTTATTCGGATCATCCATGTCAAATCATTTTTTTGGGGTCAACCCATTCGGTAAATTCTTCATCAGATAAAAACTCCAAAGCTAAAGCAGCTTCGCGAAGTGTTAAACCTTCGTGGTGTGCTTTTTTGGCAATTTTGGCTGCTTTTTCGTAGCCAATATGTGTGTTCAGGGAGGTAACCAGCATTAACGAATTTTCAAGGTTCTTTGTTATTGCTTTTTCATTGGCTTCAATTCCTACAGCGCAATTATTGTTAAACGAAACACAGGCATCGCCCAGCAATCTTGCAGCTTGAAGCAAGTTGTAAATCATCACTGGTTTGAAAACATTCAACTGGAAATGCCCCTGCATGCCACCGGCTGTGATGGCAGCATCGTTGCCTATAACTTGTGCGCAAACCATGGTCAAGGCCTCGTTTTGTGTTGGGTTCACTTTTCCCGGCATTATTGACGAGCCAGGTTCATTTTCCGGCAAGTGGATTTCTCCAATTCCACATCTTGGGCCAGAAGCCAACAGACGAATGTTGTTGCCAATGTGCATCAAGCTTACAGCCAATGTTTTTAATGCTCCAGAAGTTTCGACAATTGCGTCGTGTGCCGACAAGGATTCGAATTTATTTTCAGCAGTAATGAAAGGATAACCGGTAAGTTGGGCAATTTTAGCTGCAACTTTTTCGGCATATTTTGGTGGGGTGTTAATTCCAGTTCCAACAGCAGTTCCACCAAGAGCCAGTTCCGACAAATGAGGCAAG
>DATCTB010000145.1:0-6352 GCA_036568185.1 Bacteroidales bacterium
TTCCGGAAAATGAAAGTGCTTGAGCATGTAAAAACCCCATCAAATGGCGGCAAGGCTCAACAGGATATTTGGATTGTGCAAAAAACAAAATAACCCTCAACCGGGGCAAGGGTTGTCCAACTGCTTTTTAAATTGTAGTAAGGCACGCGAAGCATTCACACACTTTGTTGTCTATTGGGTGACTTTGAAGAAATTACTTCATCAGCACCATCTTCCCCGTTCCGGCCTGGTTGCCGATTTGTATGTTGTAAAAATAAACTCCGGCAGACATACCTTTAGCATTCCAGTTGAGTTCATGCCCGCCTCCCGAAAGTGTTTCGTTTGCAATAGTTGCAACTACCTGCCCAAGATTGTTCAGTACAAGCAACCTCACCTGTTCTTCTTTTTCCAAACTGAATTGAATAGTGAAGCGGCTGGAAGAGGGGTTGGGGAAGATGGAAAATCCATTTTCTTGAATAGTATTTTCAAGCCCGACTAATTGGCAAGCTTCTTCTACTTCTTTACGATTATTGCAGCCGGGGGCGTTTTCATAAATTTCAACATTACAATCAGGGCTTGCCAGATAATCGCAGATGCTTTGTACTTCGCAGATGGATAAAGAGCTGTTGTAGCTAATATATAAATCAGTTATGGAAGCAGCTTCAAGGTTTTCCAGCCCACTAAGGCTGGTCATGGCGTTGTTAAATTCAAAGTATAGATTACCACCGACGGAAGTCAGATTTTCCAGACCAGTAAGGCTGGTGAGAGCAGGATTTCCATTAGGAAATTTGCCGAGTTGTATACCACCCCCGATAGAAGTCAGGTTGTTCAGACCAGTAAGGCTGGTCAAGCTATTGTTATCATTAATTCCAAGCCAATCCCCAATTGAAGCTAGTTTTTCCAGCCCGCTCAGGCTGGTCAAGGAAATATTACTATAAATTTGGAACGACCCTCCAATAGAAGTCAGGTTGTCCAGTCCACTCAGGCTGGTAAGGGCAGGATTTCCATCATTAAGTTTGCCTAATATTAGTCTGCCTCCGATGGAATACAGGTTTTCTAGACTGCTTATACTATTTAGAACATTATTTGAATATATAGATAAATCACCCTCAATGGAAATAAGGTTATCCAGCCCATTCAGGTTGGCCAGAGCGTAGTTATATTCAATATATAAATTTCCTGCAATGGAAGTCAATTTTTCTAACCCTGTCAGACTGGTTAAGGCATCGTTACCCTTAATAGATAGACTTGTTCCGTCATCATTGCTCCCTACGGAAATCAGATTGTCCAATCCCGTCAGACTGGTCAGGGTTTCGTTATTAGAAATTTCAAGGCCCTCTCCAATGGAAGTCAGGCTGTCCAATCCGCTCAGTATGGTCAGAACATAGTTAGCGTTGATATACAAATAAGTCCCGATGGTAGTCAGCTTGCCAAGCCCACCTAGACTAGACAGGTTATTGTTATTTCCTATGTAAAGACAACCCCCAATGGAGGTCAGGTTGTCCAGTCCACTCAGACTGGTCAGGGAATCGTTATTATTAATTCCAAGCGAACCCCCGATGGTAGTCAGGTTGTCCAGTCCACTCAGGCTTATCAGGGCGTAGCTATTATAAATTGATAGGCTTCCTCCGATGGAAGTCAGGTTGTCCAACCCGCTCAGGCTTGTCAGGGCGTAGCTATTATAAATTGATAGGCTTCCCCCGATGGAAGTTAGGTTTTCGAGGTCACTAAGACCCGATAAGACATTGTTATTTCCTATGTAAAGACAACCCCCAATGGAGGTCAGGTTATCCAGCCCGTTCAGGCTTTTTAGGAGATAGTTAAATCTAATATCAAGACAACCTCCAATAGAGCTAAGCATAATCAATCCATTCAAATTTTTTATATGTTGTCCTCGAATTGTTACATCCCCCTCAATCTCTGTACACTGAGGATAAACAATTTGGAAACTGTCAATCTGTGCCTGTGTTGAGAAAGTAATTCCTTCAGGCAGGCAGCCCTGTGCCATTGCACTGTTTATTGCAAGAAATGCAATTAATAATGTGTAAAACTTTTTCATTGGGTTGGTTTTGGTTCTATCAAAGATATGAATTTATTTGATGAATAAACCCAACCTAGGGCACCAATAGGGAGAGAAAACTAATATTTCGCTCCTACGGAGCTTAATAGTTCCTTCTTCTTTTTCTACCCATATTTTGCACCTCTGGTGCTGAATGATAAAGCCCGAAAGAGGCGAAATATTTTTTGAACTTCAAAAATCTTAAATCGTTAATCGGTGTTCGTTATTCTTCCCTTACGTGTTAATTTCTGGCTGCCTGGGAAAAAAGTAGGTATCTATGGATTCCTGTTTTAACAGGAATGAAACCAACCGAGGATTGATTGCAAAAAAAAGGCCAGCATAAGCCGGCCTTTTCAGTAGTATTATAAAGATTAGATTCTTTTTCCAACCTTTTCCCAGTCAAGCAGTTTCCAGAAATCTTCGATATAAGCGGGGCGGCGGTTGCGTTTATCAATGTAGTAGGCGTGTTCCCACACATCGCAGGTCATAATGGGTTCAATTCCGCCACGCAGCGGGTTGCCGGCATTGCTTTCCTGTACAATTTCCAGTTTGCCGTTTTTGCCTTTTACAAGCCATGCCCAGCCTGAGCCAAACAAAGTTGCAGCAGCAGTGCTGAATTTGTCTTTAAACGCTTCAAGTGAGCCGAAATCGCTTTTGATGGCATTCAGCAAAGCGCCTGTTGGTTCCTGTCCAACATTTGGCGAAAGGCAATTCCAGTAAAAAGTGTGGTTCCAAACCTGTGCGCCATTATTGAAAATGCCGCCTTCAGCTTTTTTAATAATTTCTTCAAGAGATGCATTTTCAAAGGCAGTTCCAACAACCAGTTTATTCAGGTTATTAACGTATGCAGCGTGGTGCTTGGCGTAGTGAAAATCGAGTGTTTCGCTTGAAATGTAAGGCTCGAGGGCGTTCATTTCAAAAGGTAATTTTGGTAATTCAAAGGCCATGATATTAAAGTTTTAATGGTTTATAAAAAATATTTTGAACAGAAACAAAGGTAATACAAACCCGAAAGAAAATAAAAGAATTTAGGTTTTTTAACGAAGCCTTACAAGTTTTCCAGCTCGAACACGGCACGGTTGAAGGTGGTGTCAATTTTTAGGAAAATAGGGTAGAAGCCTTTGTCTTCAAGCACATTCCTTGCAATAAACGATTTGAAAAGTACCCCAATTTTGTCTTTGGAGACTGCAATCACTTCGGGCTTTTCTTCAATTCCCTTGTCTTTCGCGTAGGCAACCAAATCGTTGAAAGCGGCATTGGTCATCACAAATTGCTTATTAAATGTGTCAAAATCCTTGTAGCGGTTCAGTTCCTGGCGGTGGGCATCGGTATATTCAAAGGCAAACTGGAAAATCAGTCCTTTGTTGGCCAACTGGTTGTAATAGGTGCGTATAGAATCGGTTGTAAGCGGCACAAAAATATCGGGCATAATGCCACCTCCGCCGTAAACAATTTTTCCGCCGGGTGTAGTGTATTTCAGGCTGTCGGCAAAATGAATGCTGTCCTTGCTGAAAGCTTCGCCATTCATTATCCTTTGCATAGATTCTACATGATATTCATCAAAGTCTTCCTTAGTATAAGGTTTCTGAATGCAGCGGCCGGTTGGCGTGTAGTAACGGGCAACCGTCAGGCGCAAAGCCGAGCCGTCGGTTAAATTTAGCTGTTCCTGCACAAGTCCTTTCCCAAATGAGCGCCTTCCAATAATCAGCCCGCGGTCATTGTCCTGGATAGCCCCGGCTACAATTTCGCTGGCTGAGGCCGAACCTTCGTCAATCAGAATCACCACCTGGTTTTCGGTCAACTGGCCTTCTTCGGTTGCAAAAGCATAATTGCGTGGCCTGCTTTTTCCCTGGGTATAAACAATGAGTTTTCCATCGGCCAGGAATTCGTCGGCAATATCAATGGCTGCTTTCAGGTAACCACCGGCATTCCCGCGTAAATCCAGGATTAGTTTGGTCATTCCTTCCTCCTGCAGTTCCTGAACAGCATCATCAAATTCTTCATAGGTTGTGGCTGCGAATTTATTCAGTTTCACATAGCCAATATCATCCGTCACCATAAAAGCCACATCGAGGCTATAAGTTGGAATAACGTCGCGGGTGATAGTAAAATCAATCAGTTTGGGCACACCGCGGCGGTAGTTGGCCACTTTCACTTTCGTACCTTTTTTGCCTTTCAGCTTGCGCATTGCCTGGTTGTTATTGATGCCGATGCCTGCAACAAGGGTGTCGTCTATCATCACAATCCGGTCGCCAGCCATCAGTCCAACTTTTTCGGAAGGCCCACCCGGAATGGTGTTGATAACGGTAATGCTGTCTTTTTCAATTCTGAAAGCAATACCGATGCCTTCAAAACTTCCCATCAATGGATCGTTAACTTCGTGAAAATCTTCCACGCTGATGTAGGATGAGTGTGGGTCGAGGTCGTCGAGCATGCCACGAATGGCGTCGGTTTCCATTTCGGTAATATCAACCGTATCAACATAATCAGTTACGATGTAATCGATAATATTTTGAACTTTGTTGGAAGAGGAATGCCCTGCCGGTAAAAGCATGTTTTGAATGGGCTGGGTACGGTTAAGAAAAGAGCCAATAACCATTCCGGCTATTAAAACAAGGGCAAAAGCGATAGGGAGATATATAGAATACCTGTGGTTGCGATTATTCATAATAAAAAAATATTCAGGTGGTAAAAATACAAAAAAAGCCTTCCTTGGTTTGGAAAGCTTTTAGGCATTAAGATTTGTTAACAGTTTAGGATTTTTAATAGCCACGAATGCACGAATAAATTTTTTTATTTTCAAATTCGTGCATTCGTGGCATTTTTGTTTAGGCCTTAAAAAAAACTGAATTTGATTTCCCTTAAAATATTATTATTTCGAAAGCGTATTCAAAGCAGCTTGCCAAGCCGGACGTGCGCTAGTCCAGCTGCCTTTAAAGAATTTGCTGCCGATATTCGATTCAAGCATACTGGTAACGCTGGCAACGCTTTTCACAGTATTTGCAGCTTTAGCATCAGTCAGCCAACTCGATTTCACTTTCGACCATCCTGCATCCATCGCGGTTGGCAACAAGCCTGCTTGCAGCGATTGCAATGCTGAAGATGCTCCGGCAGCATCAGTAACTTCGTTTGTTTTTTTAATAAAATCTCCTTTTTCTTTTTTAAACGAATCGGTAAAAGCATCGTCAGAAATGTTGTCAGTCAGTTGGCCAATCAGGCTGCCAATGCTAGCCTGGTCAGCGATTGAATTAGTCTGGCTATTGAGATCGCTTTGGGCTTTTTTAGTATCTGCAGTGCTGGGCACTTTGAGGCTTTGGGCGTTCATTCCCAAAACAAATAAAAATGTGAATAGTAAAAGAAATGTTTTTTTCATAATAATTAGTTTTTAAAATTTAAGGTTTAAAGATACAAAAAAAGCCTTCCAAAAGGAAAGCTTTTTGATTTGAATTTGCGAAAATGCTATCGCATAAATACTTTCGATGTGTGCACTTCCGAGTTGCTGATTACTTTAACTACCAAATAACAGTTGTTTTGGAAAACGGGAATTCGAACCACAGAATTTTGTGGATAGGTTGATTCTAGAATTTTCCTTCCCATCATGTCGTAGATAAATACATTCAACTTTTCCGATTCTTTTACAGTTTCATTTTGAATGACAACATTTCCATTACTGGAATAAATTTTTATATCGGATTTTTTATCGATGAAATGATCGACTGTTGCCAAAACATTTTGAGCAGGAGGTGAATTTGTTTCTACAATAGAAATATCATCAAAAGAGATTCCATCATTTGGAGTTGGGCCGTTATCTTTCTGGCCAAACTTAACCTGAAATGTATTGCTAACAGATTGTACGGGAGAAGCAGAAGCAAGTGCATTATCAATGTCAATAGGGCCAACAAATTTGTACACATTATTCGAATTTTGAGCTGGATTTAAATCATAAACCTGGACCCATGCATCAGTATTACTTCCACGAATCCATACTTTATCATTAGGGTGCTCTTCATCGCCATGGTCGGCCCACCAGAATGTAAGTTCAAGCCCTGCGGATGAGGTATAATCAGATAAATCAATTGTTAATATTGCAGCGTTTATAGCATATGATGAAGTAGGAAAATCTTTATCTAATGTCAGAGCCCCATTACCTAAATGGCTTCGATAAGCATTGGTCCCCCAATTTACTTTCCCTTTATATGGAAGATTGGTTTGAAACGCCCAATTGTACGAAGCTTCGGCGTAGATTTCGCCATTGGTATTTCTTGTTCCATTGCTGTTTTCCCAGGTTTCCAGGAATGGCAAAACAGAAGGAAG
>DATCTB010000146.1:0-2199 GCA_036568185.1 Bacteroidales bacterium
CCGGTCAGACTGCTGGTTTTAACATTTTTATCATAAATTTTCAATTGATAACCTTTACCTAAAAGGTATTCAGCTACTTCGACTATTGGGCTGTAGCGTAAATCGTCAGTACCTTCCTTGAAACTCAGCCCAAGTATTCCCACTTTCCTCGTCGGATGTTCAGAAATAAGATCAATAGCAATCTTTTTTTGAATCGAATTTGATTCCTCAATCGAATCCAAAACAGGCGATTTAATATAATAATCATGCGCCAATGTTTTCAATCCCTTTAAATCCTTTGGCAAACATGAGCCCCCATAAGCAAATCCCGGTTTGAAATAGTAGGTTGAAATGTTTAGCTTGTCATCCATACCAAAAAGTTCCATTACTCTGTGGGAGTCAATGTCTAGTTTCTTACAAATATTTCCAACTTCATTGGCAAAGGTTATTTTTAAGGCATGAAAAGCATTGTTCACATACTTAATGATTTCGGCTTCCCTGATTTCAACCTTTTTTATTGGGGCACTAATGTCTTTATAAAGTTCTTCCATTTTTGACAAAGCCAATTCATTGTCACCGCCAAGAACTGTTACTGCCGGATTGTAATAATCTTTCACAGCGCTTCCTTCCCTCAGAAATTCAGGGTTTGAGACTACACTAAAACTAACATTGCGTTTTTTTCCAGAAATTTCTTCGATAATTTTACCAACTTTCTCGTTGGTTCCGGGCATCACGGTGCTTCTTATAGCAACAACATGAAAACTACTTTTCTTTTCAATAGCCGATGCTATTTCTCTTGCAGTTTTCATGATGTAATCCAGATTCAGATGTCCTTCCGGCGACGAAGGTGTGCCAACGCAAATAATTGAAATTTCGCTGTTCAATACAGCGTATTCAAAATCGGTAGTTGCGCTTATTCTTTTCTGATTAAACTGCTCATGGATTATTCTATCAATGTCTTTTTCGATAATGGTTGGCTTGCCGCTATTAATCAGGTTCACTTTGTTTTCTACCTTGTCAACACCAATCACATCGTGCCCGTTTTGAGCTAAACAGCCCAGGCTTACACAGCCAACATATCCTAAACCAAAAATTGAAACTTTCATATGTTATTCACTTTATTAATTATTAATTCATTAATGTCAGTCCATTCATTCAAAAGGTTTTCTCTGAACAAATCTTGGTTTTCAAATTGTTCTTTACCCTCAAAAATATTATTTAAAAACTGCGGAATTTCATTTGGTTCTTTTTTAACCAGCATTCCTTTATCAATTAAAATTTTATTCGCATTCATTTCACGATATCCGGCATAAATACTTGGCACCCCAAGCATAGCTCCCTCGCGTGCCATACTGTCACCAGATGATATAACAGACGTACTGAAATAAATTAAACTGTGTATATTGTCGACCGGTTCCTTTAATATTATCCAATTCTTTGGATATAATAATGCCTTTGATTTGTCTTCCAATGATAATAAAACAGTAATATTATTTTTAATTTTGTCAGCAATGCCTAGAATAATATCCGGGTTTTGTCCAGAATAATTTAAAGATTTTGTTTGCACTTCTCTTATAAAAATATAATTCTTTGGTTTGACTTTATATTTTTCAAGTACAGTCTTGTTTGCTAAAAAGTATTTGGGGGATAAATAACTCCACTCTTTTAATGCATTGTAGGTCGAAATTTTTTTTGTTTCCTTTATTATTGGAGGAAAATAAATTTTTGTTGCCGTCATTCGTTCAAGAAAAACGTTCATACCTCTTTCTGGATCATCATCAAATTGAATGTTTTTTTTTCCTTTAATTTTGAGTGCAGCACCTAAAGTGAAACTACCGACGCTTAAACCAAAATCAATTTTATAATTAAATACATTATAAAGTTGAATAAAAAACCGAAGTATATTAGCTTGAAATATAATTGACCATTTATTGCTTTTATAAGTACCTGATTTAATAATATTAAAATCAGGATACTCCTCTCTAACAATTTTGGGCAAACGCCCTCTATGTAAAACAGAAATAATAACTGTATGACCTTGTTTTCGAAGAATGTTGGCGGGGTTTCTAAAAAAGTTGGCATGCGCCGGATGACCAATATCAATAAGTATCCTCATTTTTCGATTTTATCTTTTGGCAATAATTGATTCAGCTGCATATACTTGCTGCCCAATTTGTACTTCAGGATTATATTCCTGTGGTAAAATTACGTCTACCTGGC
>DATCTB010000147.1:0-4224 GCA_036568185.1 Bacteroidales bacterium
ATGCACGCGCAGTTGGAGAAACCCATTCAACAGCCAAAATGCAAGCTTATGAAGTGGCAAAAATTAATCTTGCCGGGCAAATTGGAACTGAAGTGGCAGGATTGGTCGAAACTACGCTTGCCAATGCCCAACTGAACTCGGAAGATGCGGCCTCAGTTACCGAAACTGTTGCCAATTTCAAATCGAAAGTCGTTTCAGAAATGGGCAGGACCCTGACCTTTTTTGAAGCTTCAAGAATTATTGATAAAAACACTGAAGTTACAGTTACATTAGGCTATAGCTACGAAACCGCTATTGAAATGGCGAAAAATGATATCCGCGAAGAATTGAAAGCACAAGGAAAAGTGAACGCCGCACAATTAGACGAACTCCTGGATTTTTAATTTTTTCCTAACCCTTAATGCCTTGACCATGAACATGCTCAAGCTGCCGGCTATTGTATTGCTTTTGGTTTTTCTTACACCCGTAATGAAGTGCCAGACTTTTGATGATTTCAAAAATCAGGTAAATGAAGATTACAGCGATTTCAAGCAAAAAACTATTCAATCTTTCAACGAACACGTTGAAAAAGTTGATAAGGAGTTTGCCGATTACCTGGTTTCCAATTTTGGTGAGCAAACTTTAAAGCAATTTCAAAGCACAAATAGTTTTCCGAAACCTCAATTAGCCCCGGTTGTCAATCAAAATAAGCAGCTTAGTTCAGAAATAATCGAAGCTACGGAAACCGGCAAACAATTGACTGAAAATGAAATAATCCTACCGATTATCAAGAAAACGGAAGCTGTCGATTTTGCCACGCGTGATTTTACCATTGATTTTTATGGTTCGGAAATACCAATTGCTAGTGATGTAAACATCCTCGCAGCAAGTAGGGATACAAAATCGCCGGAAGCAATAGCCAATTATTGGACAGAATTGAGCCAGGCGAATTACAATCACCTTATTAACCAACTCAATTCGGCGCGCCAATATTTAAATTTGAATGATTGGGCTTATTACCAATTGGTTGAGGCATTTTCAAAGCAAGCCTACCCAGCCAGCCCCGATATGCAAACCATGCTTTCATGGTACTTGCTTTCCCGTGCCGGCTACAAAAACCGCATTGCCTTTGACGGAAAGCAAAATTATTTGCTGCTTTCTTCGGTTTATCCTCTGGCGGGAAATTTTGTCCGTTTTGATAATGTCAACTTTTATTTAATTGATGGAAGTGTTGAGCAGCTCCAGACTTATGAAAAAGATATGCCTGAGGCAGATATGATTATGGATTTTAGCATTTCGAAACCACTGAATCTGGCAAAAAACAAGGTTAGCAAAAAATTCAATTTCCGCTACCGCGAAAACAACCATGAAGTTGAATTGAGTTTTAACCAAAACCTGGTTGATTTTTACAAAACTATTCCGCTTTCCGACATTCGCCTTTATTTCAATAGCCTGCCGGGTGCTGACACGAAGTATTCTATTGCTCAGGCTTTTAAGCCTTTGCTTGAAGGAAAATCGAAATCTGAAGCCGCCAACTTGCTGCTCAGTTTCGTGCAACAGGCATTTGCTTACAAAACCGACCAGGATGCCTACGGAATCGAGAAATACATGCTGCCTGACGAATTACTTTTTTATCCTTTTGCTGATTGTGAAGACCGTTCCGTGCTTTACGCTTACCTTGTAAAAACACTGTTAAACCTTGAAGTTGTTGGCGTTGAATTTCCAGGGCACATGGCAACGGCAGTCCATTTCGAGGAAAACCCACCCGGCGATTTTTTAGTTTTTAACCAAAAAAATTATGTAATTGCCGACCCAACTTTTATAGGTGCCCCAATGGGAATGCTGATGCCCAGAGCCAATAAATCGGAAGCTGAAATTGTGCAGATAAAAACCAGCAATATCGACCAAAATAAAGCGGCAAAAATCTGGCAAATTGTCCGTGAATGTGGCGGATACCGCAGTGATGTTTTACAGGATGTTGTGTTTGCGCCTTCCGGAAATGCCTATGTATGCGGATATTTTGTGAAAGAGGCAAATTTCGGAAATGAGCACCTTGTTTCTGAATTTGAAGGCAGGGATATGTTCATTGCCAAATTCGACCCTGAAATGAAACCTGTTTGGGCTAAAAAAGCTACCGGTCCCGGAAATGACATGGCTTTCAGCCTGGCTCTGGATGCTAAGGGAATCCTTTATGTTTACGGAAGTGTTGAGCAAACTTTGGATTTTGGCGGAGCAACTATAGAAGCAAGCAACGCCCCTGATGTTTTTGTTGCCCGCTATGCACCCAATGGCGATGTACGCTGGGTAAGCAAAGCCGGAATTGACAAAGTTGACCATTCATCCAATTTTATGTTTTCGGCTAAATTCAACCCTAACGGAGAAAAAATAAGTGCCAAACTATATAACGAAACTGTTGATTTTGATTTTTATGGATTAAACCTCGATGGCACTGGAAATGCAGTAATCACCGGCTCATTTTATGCCACCACTGGCTTGAATACTGTAGACTTTAAAAATTATAATTCGGTTAACGACATTCCGAAAGTGCTGAACGATACCAACAATTATCTACTTGCAAAAAAACAATACGAGCAGACTATAGCCGGCTTATTTTCTGCCTTGAAACTGATTCGGTTCAACGATTTTGAGTTGCAGGGAAACACCATTCAAAAAACTCTGGAAACCTACAACCAGCCTTTTGTGGCGAATGCCGCAAAATTCTATAAAGACTTTGGCAAGATGTCATTTGTCATCAATAACAATGGGATAGTTGTCATCAAAACCAAAGACAAACAAGCTATTGATTTCAATTTTATCCGAATAAACGATAATGCCAGGATAAAAGTTATCTATTACGAAAATGGAAATTCGAAAGTTGATATCCTATCGGGAATTGAGCTAACCGACGGTTCAGGAAAATCACAATTTGAAATGAACAGCATTGCCTTGTCAAAGGACAAGGGCGATTTGCTTCTTGATTACGACGAAGACCACACCAAAGTTAAGCTGAACTTAAGGACTGATGTTTTGCAATTGAAATAGCATGTAAACAAATCGCCGCTTATGAAAAACTTTTTTCAACACTTCTTTGACAAAAGGCATTTTACCTGGCAAATTTTCTTTACGGTTTGCTTTACTATGTTGCTTTTCAATGTAATTCAGCCTGCGTATTCCCAGGATTCTAAAAAAATTATTTCAGTAACGGAATTTATCAATTTGTTGCAAGCAGATGAGGAAGTTATAGAAGTAAGCAATGTAGAAATTAATTTTCGTGAAGAAGATAAAGCACTTGCTGAAAATAAAATTTTTTACTGGGTTTTTACAATAAAACCAAGCTACAAAGAAGCTCAAAAAGTATATTTCTACGATTGCGATTTTAACACAGGTACAAAAGCTCCACTGGTATTTGAAGGCTGGAATTTTAAAAAGATGAACTTGGTTGGCTGTTCAGCAAATACAGCCATCAGCTTCGAAAACTGTTCACAGTCAAGCCAATACCCATTACTCATTGAAAATAATTCATTTAATGAAAGTTTAGAAATTGGCGGAAGTGAAACCTTAGTAAATATTGAAATCAAGAATTGTAATTTTTCAAAAGAATTTCAACTTAAAACCGACGCAAATTCACTTTTAATTCATGATACAAAATTCATTGCTGATACTTTGAACTTCGAAAGTGATATTGAAGGCAAAACCCAATTTCAGTTTGACATTAGTAATCAGGCTATTGGACAATTAAGTATCCAGGATTGTCAATTTAGCAATACAGGAATAGAGAATATTTTTTCCATCAATTTTGAAGGCTCAGAATTTAACAAACTGGTTTTGTTGAAAAACGAACTGAACACAATCAATTTCAGCGATACAAAAATTGAAACTTCAATCCTGATTGATTCATTAAAAGTTACTGAATATATCGGGGCTCAGAATTTTGATTTTCCTGAATCGAACACCAACATTCCCTGGGAAAATTTTAGTGGCGAAAAACTGTCTCTTTTCGAGGCTTCCGAATCAGGGCAATTGGTTCCTTACCAGGCAAAAACCAAAGAACAAGTACTCAACACTTTGCAGTACAACGACTTAATGAGTGCCTACAACAAGTTGAACAGCATGTACCACAGCCGTGGCGATATCGCTTCAGCCAATAAATCTTATGTTGAAATTAAAACGATTGAAACGCGCCGGCAAAAATATTTGCTCGAAAACACATGGGATTTGAATGTTTATATCAATTACAAACTCAAT
>DATCTB010000148.1:0-3368 GCA_036568185.1 Bacteroidales bacterium
GTTGAAACCGAAACCGAATAATTTTCGCCCCAAAAACCCTGTTTTTAAATGAGTTTTAATTGGAGAAAGTGGAACAGAGCAGTCCACCGCGACTTTGGTTATTTGTTCCTTGGCATGACTTTAATTTATGCTATTTCAGGAATTGCCATCAACCACATGAAGGATTGGAACCCGAATTACAGGGTTACTGTCGAAGAAATACAAGTTGGTATACCTAACGTAAAACCTGACAAGAAAGCCATTATTGAAATGCTTGAACCTTTTGGCGAAGAAGAGAACTATAAAAACCATTATTTTCCAAATGAAGATTACCTGCGCATTTTCTTGAAAGACGGCACTGCTTCTATTGACCTTACTACAGGAGAGGGGCTAATTGAATTAACCAAGCGCAGGCCTTTATTGCGTGAAATGAATTATTTGCATTACAACCCAATTAAGTACTGGACTTATTTTTCCGATATTTTTTCAGGCGCTTTGATTTTGCTGGGTATTTCAGGCATTATCATACCTCGGGGCGACAAAGGGATTACGCGCCGCGGATTGTGGTTAACGCTTTTGGGAATTGCTATTCCTTTGGTTTATTTATTCATTTATTTTTATTGAAATCATGACTGAATACTACATCATAGCCATTTTCATTCTCTGGTACGTTTTGTCGATGATTGTTTCTGAAAATCTGGGCAATAAGAAAAAAATTGGCGTGGAATGGTCCTTTTTTATCAGTATGATTTTCAGCCCGGTTGTGGGTTACTTAGTAACCAAATTCAGCCCTAACAAATAGTTTTTTTCAGCTAATTTGTGCTGATAGGTTATCGATTCGTGGATATTATTATTTGCCACTAAGACACAAAGTCTCTAAGAGACACTCAGGACTATCAACTTTATTCGCGCATTTGCGGCTATAACCTAATCATTCACAAACAAATCCGAAGCAATTCCATCGGCAAAGAGTTTGCCTTTGTTGGTAAGAAAGTATTTTGTCCCTTCATTTCTAACCTGGTTTTTTTCAATAAAAATTTGAATAGCTACCGCGAAATGAGCAACGTATTTTTCTCCAAAAACATTTTCAATATGCTGCAAATCACAGCCCCACGAAATTCGCAGCGAAGTCATAACGTATTCGTTAAAACGCTGTGATTCGGTGAGGATTTCTTTTTCATTAACAATTTTATCAATCGTTTCCATCTCAACATAAGGTTTCATCAATGAAACATTCCACTGCCGTGAAATACCATTGAAGGAATGTGCCGAAGGCCCAAAACCAGCATAATGCCCACCCAGCCAGTAAATGCTGTTGTGTTTCGAATAAAAACCTTCTTTGGCAAAATTGGAAATTTCGTAATGAATAAACTCATTTTTTGTCGTTTCTTCCAGCAAAATTTCAAAGTGGCGGATACTTTCCTCGTCGTTGATATTTTTCATTTTTCCCTTTTCAATCAGCACAAACAAAGCAGTTTTTTGCTCAATAGTCAACGAATAAGAGGAAAGGTGGGGAATTTTGTATGAAAAAAATATCTCCAGGTTCTTCTTCCATTTTTCATCAGTTAGCCCCGGAATGCCGTAAATCAGGTCGATAGTCATATTTTGAAATCCGGCTTTCAGGGCAAACTCAATAGATGTCCGTGCCTGGTTCCCATTGTGTACGCGGTTTAGGTAATGTAAATCATCATCAAAAAAACTTTGCACACCCATGCTCAGGCGGTTAATTTTGGTTTCATTTTTCAATGCTTTTAGCTTGTCCTCATTCAAATCATCGGGGTTGGCTTCCAGCGTAATTTCAGCTTCCGGGTTAATTTCAAAAACCTGGTTTAATTTATTCGTAATCAGGTTAATTTCATTGATTTTCAGCATCGAAGGCGTGCCTCCGCCAAAGTAAATGGTGTTGATTTTTTCCCCGCCCAGATATTCTTTTCTTATCTCAATTTCCTTAAGCAATGCACCCACAAAAGGTTCGCGGTATTTGTCAGAAGCTACCGCAAAAAAATTGCAATAGTGGCATTTCTGTTTACAAAAAGGGATATGAATATAAATGCCTGCCATTGAATATAATATGTAAGTGTGAATTAGGACTTGTGCAAAACTACACGGAATGTAGTGCCTTTGCCAACAGTTGAATTTTTTACAAAAATCTTCCCTTTGTGGTAATCGCGGATAATACGTTTGGCAAGCGATAGCCCCAGCCCCCAGCCCCGTTTTTTGCTTGTGAAGCCCGGGTTGAAAATGGATTTTTGCTCATTTTTTGGAATTCCTTTACCAGTATCTGAAAAATCGATGCTGACATGATTGTTTTCCTCTAATAATGAAATTGTAATCAAACCTTCGCCGCTCATAGCATCGATAGCATTTTTGCAAATATTTTCAATAACCCAACTAAAAAGTGCCCCGTTCACCGGGATAAAAAGCTCCTTTTCCCTCGAAAATTTAAACGAATATTCAATCTTTTTAGGAGACCTGGGTTTCAGGTAATCAACAGTTTCATAAATAATTTTTATCAAATCATTTTGTTCCAATGCTGGTGTTGAGCCAACTTTTGAAAAGCGTTCAGTTATTACTTCAAGCCTGCTTACATCCTTCTCAATTTCAGTAGCTGCTTGTTTAGCAACACTTTCGTCCATTTTTAACAATTCAAGCCAAGCCATGATGGATGAAAGGGGCGTGCCAATTTGGTGGGCTGTTTCCTTCGCCATACCAGCCCACACCCGGTTTTGTTCCGAACGGCGGGCATAGCTGAAAAGAAGGTAAGCAATCAGAAGAAAAACGGCTATAATCAGGATTTGAGCCAAAGGGAAAAACTTCATAATTGTCAGAAGTTCAGAATCCTGGTAGAAAATATAGCTGGTTCCCTGGTTCCCAAAAGTAACCACTATCGGGCGGTTTTCGCCCTTCATTTCATCTAATTTTTGTTTTACAAAAGCCGGGTCGCTCATCCTTATATCGCTCAGGTTTCCAAACTGGACAACATTGTTTTGCGTGCTATCGGTAATAATTACCGGCACACTCGAAGAATTCAGCGCCACTTCCGACATAAATGAAGTGATATAATCGTTCAATACACTTTTCAATTCCCTAAAAAAACGTGAATCCTGGTAATAGAGTAAATTTTTATGGTTATAGGCATAAGGCACTTCAATGGGCGGGTATTTCGAAAACTCTTCCTTTAATTTTCCCGTTAGGAAATGTGTTGTATCGCTCACATAATCAAGGTGTTCAAGGTTAACCGTATTGAGTATTTTGCCATCTTCATTGGTTAAAATAATTGGAATGGTTTTATTGTTGGAAATAATATCGAGGTAAAAAGTCAAGTCAGAATCAGGGTTATCGGTTAAAATGGCTTTATACACTTTAGCCAGCATTTCTACGCGCGTTCT
>DATCTB010000149.1:0-2139 GCA_036568185.1 Bacteroidales bacterium
CTTTCATTTCCATCAATCAAATATATTTTTACAAAGGGCAGGGAAAGGATCAGCAACATCAGCAAAACGACAAGTACGATGGACGTATTTGTTCCCAAACTATAAGCCTGCTGCCGGTAATATTGTTTTTCAATAATACCGCCAACGTAAATATTGGTAGAATCGGAAAGGCTAACAGGCCTTACATACATTATTTGCGGTTTATTCTCAAACTCAAGTTCTACACGGTCGGTGGAATGAAACGGGTTGCTAAGTTCGCCCTCTTCTTTTTTAAAAATTGAATCTAACTTCACTTTTATTAATTTTTCGACCGGAATGTCGCTATAGAAAACCTCTGTATTGGAAAAAAGCAGGTATTCCTGGAAAAAATCGCGGCGCAAAGTATTTTGAAGAAGGATGTTGATTTTATACCTAACCTGGATAGTGTATGATTTTGTTTTTAAGTCTATTGTAATTGAATCTCCCTTTAAAGTAGTCCTCTTGCTGTCGGTGATTATAATATTCCTATCACTTTTTTCTATGAATTTAAATTTGATAATATTCAATTCACCGGGTACGCTTATGCTGTCAAATTCTTTTCTTAATTCTTCAGTATTAGCGGTTTTTATGGAATTATTCTTGTACTTAATCAGGTGGTCCATAGCGTTTTCAACTATACCCGAATAATTATTGTACTTTTTTTCAATATTCTGGCCAACATTCTCAATTATACGGAAAGCCTTGTCGTTAAATTGACTTTCTTTATTATTTACATAAATAAAAAAGTAATAGGCAAAGCTTAATGCAAGAATGATGAAAGTAGTGATACTGATGTTCCGGTACCTGGATTGGATAGTTCGGTTTGTGGCCATAAGCCCGCGAGTTTAGTTAGCAATAAGCAGCACCTGGGTGGCTGCAGTTAATTAAAGTTGTCCTTTTTACAAAGACTAATCGCTTGTAAAGATAGTAAAACAGGAATAAGAATTCAACAATGAATTGCAGAATCAATTTTCAATCAGTGTTTTCTCCGGAATGTTTTGATGAGGAGTTGGTATTATTTTTCAACCTGCCAGCTTTTTTCAAGGCATCGTTCAGCAAAAACTCAATTTGCCCATTGATGCTGCGGAATTCGTCCTGTGCCCATCTTTCCAGGGCAGCAATTTGCTCGGGGTCAACCCGCAATACGAAAGCTTTTTTCTTTGCCATAATCAAGCCCTTCCCATCATTTTATCCATGGCATATTTGAAAGAATCAGGCCGTTGGGTGCCAAACAGTACTTTCTTACCATCTTTCAAATACAATTGCATTCCTATATTTCCTTTCACATTGAAAGCTTTTCCCCTATTATTAGTGCCAACTTTAATTCCATAGCCTCCGTAATCCAGAATTGGCCTGTATTTTCTAATTTCATATCTTTCAATTATATCTTTGGAAATATATTTTTCTTTAAAAATAATTGGGCTAAACTTATAGCTTATTCCTTCATCAGTAACCTTAACTTTAAGTTTCATTTTTAGGAAAAACCAAACAACAGCACAAAAAACTGCAGTAAAAATCAATACAATTGTCTCATCTGAAAATGAAGATTTATCAATATTTTCCCCAATCAAAATACCGCCCACTATTAACTCGGATGCTAAGAAAAAAATTAAAATCAAGAATATCCAATCCCATATCTGGGAAAATCGTTGCTCTTCTTCAAAATAAATTTTTTTCATAACATAACTGATGCAAATGTAAAGCCCGATTTAATAAATACTGCCAGTATTAACTACCGGCTGCACATCTTTGTCGGAAGTTAATACAACCATTAAGTTGGTAACCATTGTGGCTTTGCGTTCATCGTCCAATTCAATAATACTCTTTTCTGAAAGACTTTCCAATGCCATTTCAACCATACCAACAGCGCCTTCAACAATTTTTTTACGCGCTGCAACTATGGCTGTAGCTTGCTGCCTTTTCAACATGGCACCGGCAATTTCCTGTGCATAAGCCAGGTAGTTAATTCTGGCTTCCATAACCTCAATTCCCGCAATAGTAAGGCGTTCACTAATTTCATCTTCAAGCTTTTGGTTCACTTCCTCTCCCCCGCTTCTCAAAGTCAACTCTTTGTCTTCGGCTTCAAAATCATCGTAAGGATAGTGGCCGGCCAGCTTCCGT
>DATCTB010000150.1:0-2203 GCA_036568185.1 Bacteroidales bacterium
TGGAATGAACGAGCTGGTAACGGAAAAACCTGCCTGGAATTTTACCACAGATAGTTTTTTACAGTTTCTCAATTACGAAATCAGCCAGATAATTATCAAGCAAGGAAAAGTGGAAGCGCTCATTTACATTTGCGTGGTCATATTGGGAGCTTTCTTTTTCAGGAACCTTGCCCGCTTCTTCGCGATGTATTACATGGCCAACGTGAGGATTGGCGCGGTAAAGGGAATAAGAAACGATATTTATAATAAAATTCTCATACTTCCGCTTTCATTTTACAGCAAGTACAAAAAAGGCGACATCATCGCCCGCATGACAACCGATGTTCAGGAAGTGGAATATTCCATTATGAACTACCTGGAAATGATAGTCCGCGACCCATTTACCATACTGGCTTACCTTGCTTTTATGGTTAGCATGAGCCCCCAACTCACACTTTTTGTTTTGATTATTTTACCCATTACCGGCTTGATTATAGGGCAAATTGGGAAAAGCCTGCGCAAGCAATCAAAAATAGGGCAAACAAAATTTGCCGGGCTGCTGGCTATTATTGAAGAGTCCATTTCGGGGCTGAGAATTATTAAAGGCTTTAATGGAATTGGATATTCGAATAATAAATTCCAGGAGCAAAATGGAAGTTATTCAAAACTCCTTCTTTGGATTTATCGCCGCCGCGACTTATCTTCGCCACTAAGTGAGTTTATGTCATCCGCCGTTATTGTTGTTGTGCTTTGGTTTGGCGGAAGAATGGTTTTAGCCGATAGCCCAAGCATCATGGCAGCCGATTTCATTACGTATATCGTAATATTTTCCCAAATTATCCCTCCGGCAAAAACCTTTGCACAGGGATTTTATAGTATCCAAAAAGGGATTGCTTCCGCAGAAAGGATTTTCGAAGTAATGGATGCCGAAGAAGTGATTGAAGAAAAGCCGGATGCAAAACCTATCAAAACTTTTGAAAAAGAAATTGAATATGTAGGCGTTAGTTTTAAATATGAAAATGAATATGTGCTGAAAAACATCAATTTGAAAGTTGAAAAAGGCAAACTGATTGCTTTGGTTGGTGAGTCGGGCGGAGGAAAATCAACGATGGTTGACTTGCTGCCCAGGTTTTATGATGTAAATGAAGGCGCCATCCTGGTTGATGGAACTGACTTGCGCGATTTCAAAATCAACCACCTTCGCGCTTTAATGGGAATTGTTTCGCAGGAAAGCATTTTATTCAACGATACGGTTTTTAACAACATCGCTTTTGGCGACAAAAAATATACTGAAGAAGAGGTAATCAATGCCGCTAAAGTGGCAAATGCCCACGATTTTATTATGAACATGGAAGAAGGCTACCAAACCAATATCGGCGACCGTGGAATGAAAATGTCAGGCGGGCAGCGCCAGCGAATCAGCATTGCACGGGCAGTACTTGCCAATCCGCCAATTTTGATTCTTGATGAAGCAACTTCGTCTTTGGATACTGAGTCGGAAAAGCTGGTTCAGCATGCTTTGGCCAATATTATGAAAGACCGCACTTCGGTGGTAATTGCCCATCGTTTGTCAACTATTCAGCATGCCGACGAAATTATTGTCTTGAAAAAAGGCGAAATAGTTGAACGCGGAACGCACAACCAACTAATGAAAACTTCAGGAATTTACAGGAAACTGCAGGATATGCAATCCTTCGACTAAATGAAAGCCTAATATCTTTAGCTTTTCACAGGAATATATTCCACCCTGCCCAGGTGCCTCAGCATTTTGTAGTGATTCCACAATGCCAACATAAAGTTACGCTGTGTTCGGTAAGGAACGCCGTGTTCTTTGGCTGTTTCTACTACAATTTTTGAAATATCCTTGTAATGCACATGACAGATATTGGCAAATAAATGGTGTTCAACCTGGTAGTTCAGCCCACCGATAAACCAGGAAAATATTCTGCTTTTTGGAGAAAAATTAGAGGTAGTAAGCATTTGGTGTATAGCCCAATTATTTTCCATATTACCATCATCATCAGGCAATGGATAAATATTATCGGGCATAACATGCGCCGTTTGGAAAACAATACTCAATGAAAAGCCTGTGATGGCATGCATGGTAACAAAACCCAGCAAAGTTAACCAAGGAGAAACCGGCACAAGCAGCAAGGGCAACACAAGAATATAACTATAATAGAACAATTTCCACAAAATAATTTGCTTGAGTTCTTTCTTCAAT
>DATCTB010000151.1:0-12644 GCA_036568185.1 Bacteroidales bacterium
TATTTCGTAAATTGACTTCCTAATTTTTTCTGGACTATTTGCTTATTTGTTCATAATGAATTATTTATTAATTTTTTTTAACAAAAATAAATCTAAGAAATTGCAATATCTTTGCACAATTCAATCTCATTCCAAATAAAATTGTAACTTAAAGAAAATGAGTTATATAGAATTTAAAAAAACGCAACTAATCAACCTGCAATTTTCGCTGGACCGCGAATTGCTAAGAACCAACAGGGCAGGAAGTTACGCCAGCTCAAGTATTATTTTCACGAATACCAGAAAATACCACGGGCTGCTGGTTGCCCCACAACCATTGATAGACGATAGTAACCATGTGTTATTATCAACTGTTGATGAAACTGTTATTGAAAATAATTTCGAGTTTCACCTGAGCATGAGGATGTACCCTCATGGCAACCATGACCCAAAAGGTCATAAATACATCCGCGAATTTTATTCCGACCCAAATCCTAAGTTAGTGTACAGGTTTGGCAGCAATGTTTTAACAAAAGAAACCATTTTTGCAGAAAATGAATCACGGATACTGATGCGTTATACGCTAACTGATGCTGCCCAAAAGGTAACTTTGCGTATCAAACCTTTTTTAGCATTCCGGAATGTACACGAATACGCAAAAGCAAATGTTTATATCGATAACAAGCACCTTGCTATTGATAAAGGAGCTGCGTGGCAGATGTATAAAGGCTATTCAAAAGTGTTTATGCAGTTTTCAAAAGATGTAAACTATGTGCATATTCCTGATTGGTATTACAACATTATTTACATACGCGAAATAGAGAGAGGCTATAGCGGAACAGAGGATTTATATGTGCCAGGCTTCTTCGAAGTAGAACTGAAAAAAGGCGAATCTGTGGTTATTTCGGCTGGATTGGAAGAAAAAAAACCGGCAACTTTTAAAAAACAATTTGAATCAGAAATTAAAAAACGTACACACCGAAAAAGCTACGTTCATTGCCTTGAAAATGCTGCTGATGAGTTTTTTGTAAAAATAAATAAGAGAACAGAAATAATTGCAGGCTTTCCCTGGTTTGGCAGATGGGGCCGCGACACCTTTATTTCCTTGCCAGGCTTAACCCTAACCCGCAAGGATGAAAAGACATTTAAAGCAGTAGTTAAGACTATGCTTGATATATCGAAAGACGGTCTGTTTCCCAATACTGGTCTTGGCAAAAATGTGATTTTTAACTCTGTTGACACTTCCCTCTGGTTCTTCTGGGCATTGCAACAATACAGTATCATTACCGGAAAGAAAACCGAAATCTGGGAAGAGTATGGCAAGAAAATGAAATCTATTCTCAACCATTTCGCCAAAGGCACCCATTTTAACATTAAAATGCATGAAAACGGGCTTGTGTGGGCAGGCGAACCTGGCAAAGCCGTTACCTGGATGGACGCCATTGTCCACGGAAAACCTGTTACACCAAGGACGGGCTATGCAGTTGAAGTTAATGCTTTGTGGTACAATGCAATAAAGTTCAGCCTTGAACTTGCTGAATCAGCTCAGGACAAAAATTTCATTAAAAATTGGGCGAAATGGCCTGAAGTAATTGAAAAATCATTCAAGGAAAAATTTTGGAGTACGTCCAGAGGATATTTAGCTGATTGTACCACAAATGAAGAACAAGACTGGACAGTTAGACCCAATATGATTTTTGCAGTATCAATGCCTTATAGTCCGGTAGAATTGAGTATCCAGCGGGCTGTTGTTGCAAAAGTAAAACAGGAATTGCTGACATCCCGAGGCCTGCGTTCGCTTTCACCAAAGGATAAAGATTATAAGGGAGTTTATTATGGAAACCAGGCAGAACGCGATCTGGCCTACCACCAGGGCTCGGTTTGGACTTGGCTTTTAGGTGCTTTTGCAGAAGCTTATTTAAAGGTGTACGGACCAAATGGAAAAGAATTCATCAGCGAACTTTTCTATGGTTTTGAAGAAGTTATGACCGAGGCTGGAATTGGTACGGTTTCCGAAGTATATAACGGCGATCCACCTCACCATGCAGGTGGCGCAATATCGCAAGCTTGGAGCATTGCTGAACTTCTTAGAATCAAATGGATGCTTGAAAACAATAAATAAGATTTCATATTTTGTTAAACATTATATTGAAAAAAGATAAAACACTATGAGAGTACTAATGTTCGGTTGGGAATTTCCGCCACATATTACCGGGGGATTAGGAACAGCCTGCTATGGAATGACAAGAGGACTGGCAAAGCACCAGGTTGATGTAATCTTTGTTGTTCCCAAAGCCTACGGTGACGAAGACCAACGCGCCGTGAGGATTGTAAATGCCAGCGATGTTTCTTTCGACCTGGAAGACTCAGAATACAAAGAATTTTGGAGCCATGTTAAATACATGGAAGTAGGCTCAAATATCATTCCCTACGTAAGTCCTGAAGATTTTGCACGAGAGATAACCAAAAATGAAAAAACCGCAGAGTCCTTTACAAGTAATGTTTTTTCTAAGGAATATAAGTTTTCAGGAAAATATGGAACCAACCTGATGGAGGAAGTGGCACGTTATGCCCTGGTTGCATCAGCCTTGTCGTTGAAGGAAGATTTTGATGTTATTCATGCCCACGACTGGCTGTGTTATCCTGCCGGAGTTGCTGCTAAAAAATCATCGGGAAAGCCTTTGGTTGTGCATATGCACGCTACTGAATTCGACCGTACCGGCGAAAATGTTAACCAGGTGGTTTATGATATGGAACGCGAAGGTATGGAAGCTGCTGATCGCGTGATTACTGTCAGTAACATGACAAGAAAAATCGTCATTGAAAAATATGGTATCAACCCTGACAAAGTAATAACTGTTTATAATGCAGTTGACCAAAATATTCAAAAGGATTTTACTGAAGTAAAAAAGAATGTTAAGGAAAAAGTTGTTACTTTTTTAGGAAGAATAACTTACCAAAAAGGGCCTGAATATTTCATAGAAGCTGCAAACAAGGTATTGAAAAGAGACCCGAATGTACGCTTTGTTATGGCCGGTTCCGGAGATATGATGAACAGGATGGTAGTTCGCGTGGCGAAGCTTAAAATTGCCGACAAATTTCACTTTACAGGCTTTCTTAAAGGCGACGATGTTGATAATATGTTTGCCATGAGCGATGTTTTTGTTATGCCTTCAATCTCTGAACCTTTTGGTATTGTGCCTCTTGAAGCCATGCGAACCAATGTTCCAGTGGTAATTTCAAAACAATCTGGCGTAGCTGAAATACTTCAACATGCCCAAAAAATTGATTTCTGGGATGTGGATGCCATGGCTGATTCAATTTATGGATTATGCCACTACGATGCGCTTTCTGAAATGTTTAAAAAATATGGTAAGGAAGAAGTTGAGAACCTGAAATGGGAAAATGCAGCTTTGAAAATCAAAGAAGTATACGAGCCATTGGTAGTAAGGTAATTAACTTTAAAAAATTTAGATTAGAATTAAAAAAAGCAAAAAATATGAGATCAATTTGTTTTTATTTCCAGGTGCACCAGCCGTTCAGGCTGAGAACTTACAGGTTCTTTGATATTGCAGCAAAGCATGATTATTATGATGAAAGCACCAACTTATTCATCATGCAGAAAGTAGCTGAAAAGTGCTATTTGCCAATGAATGATTTGCTACTTGAACTTATTAAAGAATATGGTTCAGCCTTCAAAGTCAGTTTTTCCATTTCAGGAACTGCACTTGATCAATTTGAAATGTATGCACCAAAAGTTCTTGAAAGCTTCAAAAAACTGGCTGCTACCGGCAATGTTGAATTTTTGGCGGAAACTTATGCCCATTCATTGGCACCACTTAAAAGTAAAGACGAATTTGTTAGCCAGGTTGAGAAGCATGTTGCGATGATCGAAAAGCATTTTGGAAAAAAACCTACAACCTTCAGGAATACAGAATTGATCTATTCTGACGATATTGGAAAAATGGTTTACGACATGGGCTACAAACTAATGCTCACCGAAGGCGCGAAACACGTTTTGGGATGGCGCAGTCCTAATTTTATGTATGCCAGCGGCCCAAATCCAAACTTAAAACTGCTGTTAAAAAACTACAGGCTAAGCGATGACATTGCATTCAGATTTTCGCACCAGGGTTGGAGCGAATGGCCTTTAACAGTGGAAAAATTTGTTGACTGGCTTGAAAAATCAGATGCTTCAGAAGAAGTAATCAACCTGTTTATGGATTACGAAACTTTCGGCGAACACCAGTGGGCTGAAACCGGCATTTTCGAATTTATGCGCGCTTTGCCGGCAAGGGTTTTTTCTCATTCAAACTTTTCTTTTGCAACGCCTTCAGAATTAGGAAAGAGATTACAACCTGTTGCCCCTATTCACGTTCCCTACCCTATTTCGTGGGCTGACGAAGAAAGGGACCTGACCGCATGGCTTGGTAACGATTTACAGGACGAGGCCTTTGACAAATTATATAAACTGGAGAAAAAAGTTAAACAAGCAAACGACCCTGATATTCTGAGAGATTGGTATTATTTGCAAACGTCCGACCATTTCTATTATATGTGCACCAAATGGTTTTCTGATGGTGCTGTTCATGAATATTTCAACCCTTACGGCACACCTTACGATGCATTTATAAACTATATGAATGTTCTTTCCGATTTTATCATCAGGCTGGAAAAAGCCACTTCATTTGAGCATGATCTGAATGAGTTGAAAGATTCTGCAACTAAAATTGTTGAAAAGGGCAAGAAATTCGTAAAAGCTAAAGCTGAAATTGCTTCTAAAAAAGTTGAAAAAACCATTCAGAAAAGTGCTACAAAATTCGAAGACATAAAAGAAATGTCGGATGAAAAAATTAAGAAACTGATTAAGGAAAGTGATTTAAAAGAATTAGCGGGCGCTTTGAAAGATGCTGAAAAAGAATTGGTTGACAAAGTTATTCCAAATCTGAGCAAGAAAACAAAAGCAACTTTGGAAGACCTTCAAAAAGAAATGAAAATAAAAAAGAGTGAAATAAAAAAGTACCGGGATTCTGTTGAAAAGAAAATCCGTGAAATTTTTGATTAATTATTTCTTATTAAATTATTAAAACCTTTTAATTCAATGGGTTAAAAGGTTTTTTATTGATTAACTACTCGCGCTCATTTTTGATAAATATCTCTTCACTGTTAATAGTTTTACCCTTTACCGCGTAGTGATTTTTGTATTTTAGCCGATTATTTTTTTAAACCCAAAACAAAAAAAACATAGAACTGTTTTTTCTTATTAAATTTTAATGATGAATATGAAACCTGACAATATAATAGAAGTAAGCTGGGAAATTTGTAATAAAATAGGTGGTATTTATACCGTGGTTTCCACCAAAGCCAAAAGCGTGGTAGATGTTTATAAAGACAATTACATTGTTATTGGCCCCGATGTGTGGAAGGAAACGACTGCCAACCCAGATTTTCTGGAAGATGATAATTTGTTGCGTGATTGGAAAGCCAAAGCCTGGGATCAAGGCTTGAAAGTTCGTACCGGGAGATGGAATATTGAAGGAAACCCAATTGTAGTGCTGGTGGATTTCACCCCACTTTTTCCAAAGAAAGATGAAATTTTTTCAAAATTCTGGGAAACCTATAAATTAGATTCCCTGCAAGGACAATGGGATTATGTGGAGCCGGCCATGTTCGGCTATGCTGCAGGGCAAGTAATTGAAAGCTTGTCGCTCTTTCATTTTTCAATAAATGAAAATACAATTGCCCATTTTCATGAATGGATGACTGGAACCGGCGTTTTATATTTAAAGGAAAATGCGCCACAAGTTGGCACAGTTTTTACAACACATGCCACAGTATTAGGCCGTTCGCTTGCCGGAAATGGTTATTCATTGTATAAAAACCTGGAAGATTTTGTACCTGAAATTGCGGCTAGAGATTTCAATGTTATCAGTAAAAATTCGCTTGAAACGAATGCTGCCTGCGAAGCTGATATTTTTACAACTGTTAGCGGAATTACAGCTAAGGAATGTAAACAATTTCTGAAAAGAGAACCCGATGTAATTACTACCAATGGTTTTGAAGAAGATTTTGTTCCGAAAGGTGACGATTTTAAAAAGAAAAGAAAAACTGCCCGAAGCAAAGCATTGGAAATAGCTTCAGTATTAACTGGAAAAACTTATTCCAGCGACACTATGCTGCTGATTACCAGTGGTCGTTACGAGTTCAGAAATAAAGGAATCGATTTGTTTATCAGGGCACTCGGAAAATTAAATAAAGATAAGAGTTTAGAAAAAGATGTGGTTGCTTATATCACAATTCCAAGCGCTCACCGTGGCCCAACCAATGCATTCAGGGGAAAAGAAAAGGTGAGCGAGTTCACTACTCACAAACTCCAGAATATGGATCACGATGCCATTGTTAATGAGTTGAGAAACAATGGGCTGACTAATTCTGCCACCGACAAGGTTTCGGTTGTTTTCGTACCAGCCTACCTCAATGAACAGGATGGAGTTATCAACCTTTCCTATTATGATTTCCTCATTGGATTCGACCTCTCTGTTTTCCCTTCCTATTACGAGCCATGGGGTTACACGCCTTTAGAAAGCATTGCATTTAAAGTACCAACAATAACGAGCAATGTCGCTGGTTTTGGTAATTGGGTTGCAGTTTCTTTTCCCGACCATGGAAAAGGAGTTATCATTATTGACCGTTACGAAACTAACGAAAATGAAGCTACGGAAGCTGTTTTTCAGGAGATTAAAGAATTTGTTCAAAATAAAGACAATAAGGCTGCAATTAAAGAGACTTCTACAATTTGCAAACAGGCCTTGTGGAAGGAATTTGTTGCATTTTATTTCCAGGCATGGGAAAAGGCGCTTGAAAAATTAATTGAAAGAAAACCTTCTATTCAAACATTAAAAGTAGCTGAAACTGCTAAGATTGAAGCTGTTATTAAACCCGACAGGCCTGAATGGAAGAAAATATTGGTTCAAACAGTTTTACCAAAAAACCTGCAGCCACTGAAAGAACTGGCATTCAACCTGTGGTGGTCGTGGAACACAAATGCAAGCGAGTTGTTTGAGAGTATTGACCCTGAAAACTGGGAAGCCATTGAACACAATGCCGTTTTATTGCTCGAATCCTTATCAGTTGATGAGTTGGCCAAACTTTCTGAAAACAAAGAATTTGTTGAAAAATTAAATTCGGTTTACGCTGAATTCAAAGCTTATATGGCCGAAGCCAAAGACAAGCCAAAGGAAAAAGTTGCTTATTTCAGCATGGAATATGGGCTTCACCCGAGCATTAAAACATATTCAGGCGGGCTTGGAATCCTGGCTGGCGACTACCTAAAACAAGCCAGCGACAGCAACAAAAACCTGATTGCAGTCGGTCTGCTTTACCGCAACGGATATTTCAAACAATCCATTTCCCTTTTCGGCGAACAAATTGCCGAATACAAGCCGCAAAAGTTTACGCAATTACCTTTGTTGCCAGTTAGAAATGGAAATGGCGAATGGGTAATTGTAAAAATTGCCCTACCGGGAAGGTCCGTAGAAGCAAAAGTTTGGCAGTTGAATGTTGGACGAATTCCTTTGTATTTGCTTGATACCGATATTGAGCAAAACGGCCCAAAAGACAAAACCATTACTTCGCAACTCTATGGTGGCGACAATGAACATCGCCTCAAACAGGAAATGTTGCTTGGTTTGGGAGGCGTTCGATTAATCAACAAATTGAAATTGAATCCTACAATTTATCATTTGAATGAGGGACATTCATCTTTCAGCGTTCTTGAGCGTGTGAAAACGTTAATGGATAGCGAAGGTTTCGATTTCAAACTTGCCTGCGAAATAGTTCGTTCTTCTTCCCTATTTACAACCCACACCCCTGTGCCAGCAGGCCACGACACTTTTGAAGAGCACTTGATAAGAGCTTATATGGCTCACTTTGCTGATTATTTTAAAATTGACTGGTATGATTTTATGGGCTTGGGGCGCTTTAACCCAGCCAATCCTGTCGAAAAGTTTTCAATGAGTGTTTTGGCAACCCGCTTATCGCAGGAAGTGAACGGTGTAAGTAAAATTCATGGGCGGGTTTCACGCGAAATGATGGCCCCGCTTTACCCGGGATATTTTGCTGAAGAACTGAATATAGGCCATGTTACCAATGGTGTGCATTATTTTACCTGGACGGATGAAATCTGGCAGGAACTCTATAAAAGTACTTTTGGAGACGGATTTGAAAAGAACCAGCCTGATGTCAAATATTGGGAAAATATTTACAATGTTCCCGATGAAATGATATGGAAAAACAGGTTGATTTTGAAAAGTAAGCTAATCGAAAATCTGAAAATTAAACTTAAACGCGACCTGACTAATCGCCACGAGAATCCAAAGGCGATGCTTAACTCGATGAAAAATCTGAATGAGAGCACATTAATTATTGGTTTTGCACGACGTTTTGCCACTTACAAACGTGCTAATTTGCTGTTTACCAATATTGAAAGACTTTCGGCCATTGTCAACCATCCTGAGAGGCCGGTAATTTTCCTTTTCTCCGGTAAAGCGCACCCGAATGACAAAGCAGGACAGGATTTGATAAAGAGAATTATTGAAATTTCAAGATTACCCGAATTTGAAGGAAGAATTATTTTCCTGGAAGATTATGATATGATTGGTGGCAAATTGCTTACAAGCTGTGTTGACATTTGGTTGAACACTCCCACCCGACCGCTCGAAGCCTCTGGGACAAGTGGTGAGAAAGCTGTTATGAATGGCGTTGTGAATCTAAGCGTGCTTGATGGATGGTGGGCCGAAGGTTATTTATCAGGAGCCGGTTGGGCAATTGAAGAGAACCGGACGTTTACTAACCAGGAATTTCAAAATGAACTTGATACTGAGATTATTTATAATATTCTGGAAAAGGAAATTACGCCCCTTTATTACTCGGTAAATGAAAATGGGGTACCTGGCGAATGGGTTTCCTACATTAAAAATACTATTGCCAAAATAGCTCCGCGCTTTACAATGCAGAGAATGCTTGAAGATTATTATGAGCAGTTCTATTCAAAATTGTTTTCAAGCCACAATAAAATGATTGAGAATAATTATGCAAATGCCAAATCTTTGGTTTCGTGGAAAAATAAAATTAAGCACTCGTGGGATAATATAAGCGTTGATTCTCTGCACGTGCCCGATGCAAACAAAGGCCCAATCGATTTTGGAAAAAACTTTGTTGCCGAAATTTCACTAAAAATACCAAACCTAACCGGTGATGACATTGGTGTTGAAATCCTGATGGGTAATAAAATAGAACGTGGAGGCGACATTGAAACAATTGCTCTGAAATATGAACTTGAAGTAGTTTCTTTTAAAGATGAAATTGCCACCTATCGTTGCAATTTCCCATTGAAAAATGCCGGAGTTTACGATTACGCATTCCGTATCCACCCTAAAAACCACGGCCTCGCTCACAGGATGGACTTCCCTCTGGTGAAGTGGGTGTAAGGCGAAGGGCTGAGAGCCTAAGGCTAAGGGCAAAACCATTTCTTCTTTCCCGCGAATCCCAATGGGTATCGGGAGTAATCCACAATTTTATTGTCATTTTGAACGAAACAAAGTGAAGTGAAGAATCTAATTTGGTTTAGATTCTTCATTTCTTTCTGAATACCAAGAATTTGGTTTGAAAAAAATCCAATATTTCTTTATCTGTTTTATTTTTTTATCCTAAATTTAAGGACTGAAAAAAAAGGAGTTCATCGTAAGCCAATTTATAACCAAAAAATAAGAAAATGAAAAAGTCTGTATTTTTTGCAATTGCGGTAGTTTTTTCCTTTCAAATGACCGCACAAAAATCACTAAATCTAAAACTGGCAAGCAAGGACCAACAACAATTGCAAACTTCTAAAACTATGGGAGATTCTTCCCAACCAATAAATTTTACAGTTAACTCGGCATTATCTATTGCAACCTGGGAGATGCCAGAAGACAGTTCGGGAAACAGCACACTCAACCATTTCAATCTTTACCTGGATGGGGCTTTCGTTGCCGAAGTGGTAGCCGAAGAACGATCTTATTTTTATGATTGTCTTGATTATTACACTGAATATATAGTCGGAATTTCAGCAGCATATGACTGGGGTGAAACTGAAATTGTTGAACAAGATTTTATTTCTTCTTTTTTATTTGCGCCAAGGAATCTTTCTGCTACTTCAACTTACGGAGACGATGCTGTTATTTTTGAATTTGATGTTCCTCTAAACTGTGATGGAGAAATTCCTGATGGTTTATTAGGGTTTAGTATTTACAAGGATTGGTTTTATTATGGTAATATTACTTACGACCCCCAAATTACGCGCTATTCAAATTCCATTAACAACTTGGTACCCGGAACATATTTTTTTGGTGTATCAGCAATTTATGATTTGACATCTTATGGTTTTCCTGGTGAAGTTGGCAGCACTCCTATTCATGAAGTTGAAGTGGAGGTAGTTTGGGGCTTTGAATTACCATTTAGTGAAAATTGGAACTCCGGAAGTTTTGAAACAAATGATTGGACAACAACTTCTTCCAACTGGAAAATCAATCTCGGAGAAGGAAATTCATCGCCATCGGCAGAATTTTCAAGTGACCCAAAGTCGGAAAGCAAGCGATATACTTATTCACTTACAAGTACACCATTCGACTCTTACATGTTAACGGTAGGAGATATTTGGCTTGATTTTGATTTGAAACTCGACGATATAAATGAAGGCAGCACGGAAAAGTTGTGGATAAGAGTAAGTAATGGCCTAAGTTGGCACTTAATTTACACGCGCAAAAATGAAGGTAGTTTCGATTGGGAAAGAATCCATCTGAATATTTCCAATTTAGCAATGGGTAATGTGTTTCAAGTAAGATTTGAGGCTTCCGGTGAGAATTCTTCAAATATCCAGAAATGGATGATAGATAATATTGATGTTTACAGGACTTGTCCTTCAGCCTGCAGCCTTGCCCTTGAGATTGATACTGTCGGCTATGATGAATACACACTTCATTTTACATGGGAACCTTGTGATTCTATTGCTCCTCCTAATAATTGGATACATTGGGATAATGGAACAAATTTTACCGGGGTCGGAACTGATTGTGATTGCGCTCTATCAGTAGCCGCCAGATGGCCTGCAAATACTTTTCCTGAGTATCAGGGAACTGAAATTACTAAAGTAAGAGTATTTGCTTATGATGAAGGTTATACTTCCTGGGTTATAAAAATCTGGTCAGGTGAAAATGCCGATAGTTTAGTATATACTGAAGATGTTACAAACCAAATAATTGCAGGAGACTGGACGGAAATTACATTGGCGACTCCTATTCCCTACAATATTACAAAAGAATTATGGGTAGGATATTCATGTGCTCAGTTGAACGGGTATTTCCCTTTTGGTGCAGATAGCGGACCTGCTGTTGTAGGATATGGTGATAAAATAACTTTAGATGGAACATCATGGGAAAACCTATCCGATTATGGCATGAATTATAATTGGAATATTCAGGCCTATGTTGAGGATTCAACTGGAAACGAAAAATCGCTTTCGAATCAAAGTAAAAATGATTCACGGGATATGTTTGGCATTAATATTTATCGAAGTGTTGATGGGGGTGACTTTGATTTTTTTGCTGAAGTGCCTTACATCTATGGACAAAATGAGTATGATCTAACTTCAGTTGGAGCCAGTGACCAATTGTTTTGCTATAAATTCACTTACTTTTATAATATTTCAAACGACTATTGCGTATCAGCCCCCTTTACCACGGAGGACCCAAACATTGATTATGTATGTGTACTTTTAACCGGAAAAGAAAAAATAAAAGCAGAAAACCCCAGCTCCATAAATATTTTTCCCAACCCCGTCACCAGCCAACTAAACATTCAATCGGAAGTGGGAATTGAAGAAATTACTTTGGTGAATGCTTTTGGGCAGGTTGTTTTCTCAAAACAAATAAATGATGCGCAAACTATGTTAAATACTTCAAGTTTCAATTTTGGGATTTATTTTATAAAAATAAAAACCCAAAAGGGTGTAGTTAACAAAAAGATTGTAATCAATCAATAGCACATAAAAAAAGCTAAAACGACAACACCTTTCCCGCGCAGGTGGGAATCCATTTATAGTAAAAAAGGGAGTATAAAAAAATCACGGTATAAATAAAAAAGAGAACTGAAATATTAGAATTGCATCAAAATCCAGATAAATCAACGAACTGGATTCCCGCCTATGCGGGAAATAAATAAAGCCAAAAGGAGAAAATTGTTGTAATCTAATAAACCAATAACAAATAAGTTAACAAAAAGACTATTTTTAATCATTAGCAATTGAAAAAAGGCTATAACGCCAGTACCTTTCCCGCGAAGGCGGGAATCCATGTTACTTTAAAGCAAAATGTTTTGAATATAAATACAAATTATTGGACTCATTTTATGTTTACATTATAACCAATAAGCGCAATGGCGCTTTGTATATTGGAATGACAGGAGACTTGAACCGAAGAATTGGAGAGCACAAATCAAAAGAAATTGAAGGCTTTTCTAAAAAATATGGCTTGGACAAATTAGTTTATTACGAGGAATTTGATTCGGCTGATGAAGCTTTTAAGAAAGAAAGGCAAATGAAGAAATGGAATCGGTCATGGAAAATCAGGTTG
>DATCTB010000152.1:0-4555 GCA_036568185.1 Bacteroidales bacterium
ATTTTGGCAATTTCAACTTTAAGTTCTTCCTTAATATCGGCGGCTATCTTTTTCCCGTCTATCAGTTTTGCTTGTTTGTTTGTCATTTTTTAATAAATATTTTGTAAAAAATTGCCGTTAATGCGCGAATAAAACCCCAAAAAATGAACTAATTATCAAATAACCAATAACTAATTATCAAATAACTACTTACCTCCTCATTCCTTTCGCCCCTTGCATCATTTTCATCATGTTTTTTCCGCCACCGGAGGTCATCATTTTCATCATTTTGCTGGTTTCACCAAATTGTTTAATCAGGCGGTTCACTTCCTGTATATCGTTTCCACTACCGCTGGCAATTCTCTTTCTTCTTGAACCATCAAGAATTTTTGGGTTTTCCCGTTCCTGAGGAGTCATTGAATGAATGATGGCTTCAATGCTTTTAAAGGCATCGTCTTCAATTTCGGAATCTTTCAGTGCTTTGCCCATTCCCGGAATCATTCCCATCAAATCCTTCACATTCCCCATCTTTTTAATTTGCTGGATTTGTTTCAGGAAGTCATTGAAATTGAACTGGTTTTTGGCAATTTTCTTTTGCAGTTTTCGGGCTTCTTCTTCATCAAATTGTTCCTGGGCTTTTTCAACCAAAGAAACAATATCGCCCATGCCCAGGATCCTGTCAGCCATACGGCTTGGATGGAACAGGTCGATGGCTTCCATTTTTTCACCAATCCCAACAAATTTGATGGGTTTGTCAACCACCGATTTAATGGTCAGGGCAGCACCACCGCGGGTGTCGCCATCCAGTTTGGTTAAAACAACACCGTCAAAATTAAGCCTGTCGTTGAAAGCTTTTGCAGTATTTACAGCATCTTGCCCTGTCATTGCATCCACAACGAATAAAATTTCATTGGGGTTGATTGCATTTTTAACATTAGAGATTTCCTTCATCATCTCTTCATCAACTGCCAAGCGGCCTGCGGTATCAACGATTACAACATTTCTTGATTTTTCTTTCGCGTAAGCGATTGCCTTTTTCGCAATATCAACCGGGTTTTTGCTTCCTTCTTCGGTATAAACTTCAACGCCAATTTGCCCACCCAGCACTTTTAACTGCTCAATAGCTGCAGGGCGGTAAACGTCGCCGGCTACGAGCAATGGTTGTTTGCCTTTCTTGGTTTTCAAATAATTAGCCAATTTTGCCGAGAAAGTTGTTTTACCCGAACCTTGCAATCCGGCAATCAAAATCACAGCAGGGTTGCCTTTCAGGTTGATGTCAACCTGGGTTCTTCCCATCAATGCGGTGAGTTCGTCATGAACTACTTTTACCATTAATTCCTGGGGTTTAATGGCGTTCAATACATTCAAACCTAAGGCTTTGTCGCGCACATCGCTGGTAAATTGCTTGGCAATTTTATAGCTAACATCAGCGTCAATCAATGCTTTTCTGATTTCCTTAACTGATTCGGCAACATTAATTTCGGTAATATGCCCTTGCCCCTTTAGTATCTTGAACGAGCGTTCAAGTTTGTCACTTAATCCTTCAAACATAGAATTTCTTAATTTTAGGCTGCAAAAGTAATAAAAAGAGGCTTTCTATAAAGTAATTAGAAGTAGTTGAATTTTTGCCACCAAAGCACCAAGGCACAAAATCGCACCAAATTAATTAGCAAAACGTTTTATTCCCTGCCCAATATTTAAAACATTAAAATTAATAAGATAGCCAAGCCGCTTATTGGCAAGCTTTAAGTGGCTTAATACCTGGGCGTCCCAAACTGGATTTACAATTTCAACAGCCTTCAACTCACAAATAATTTCATTTTCAACAAGAACATCCAAACGCAAGCCTTCATCAAAAACAAGGTTATCATAAACCACAGGAATGTCAAGTTGGCGCTGAAAAGTTAACCCTCTTTTCGATAATTCATGACAAAAACATATTTCATACACTTTTTCCAACAAACCTGGACCTAAATTTTTATGTACAGTAAAAGCAGCATCAACAATTTTTTTCCCAATTTCATCCAATTCTTTGGGAATCGGAGCGAACTTTTTTTGAAAGAATTTTGTATTTTCATTTTCCATTTTTATATTTTTTTTTGGTGAAATTTGGTGTTTCCGTGTTTTGGTGGCAAAACAATTATAAAACTAAGAAATTACATTATTGAAATTAAGAATTCTTACTTTTGCAAACTAAATTCTACCCGTTCCTATGTTCTCCCGCAAAATATTTTTCACCTTAATTATTTCCCTGGTTTCTTTTCAAACACTTCGTGCTGAATATAAAGTTACCGAAAAATGCACACAAGCCTGGGAAGCCTTGTTCAACCTTGATTTTATTACAGCACACAAACTTGTCCAGGAAGAATTGAAAGTCAACCCTTCCAATTATTACGCTTATTATGTTGATCAGCAAATTGATGCTTATTTTATGATGATAAATGCGTCACATAGTGATTATGAGCATTTTGAGGAGCAATATAAAAAACGAAGAGAGATTATGGATGGGAAAAGCACAGAATCGCCATATTATGCTATGTGTGAAGCTGAAATGCAATTGCAAATGGGTGTTTTCAATGTGTTTTTTGGAGACAGGCTTTCCGGTATCAGGAGAGCTTACTCGGCTTATAAAAAGTTTTATTCTGCCCAGAAAGCCAACCCGGATTTTATTTACAACCGCAAAATGATCGGCATGTTCAACATTGCGCTATCTAACCTCCCTCCTTTTGCAGCCTGGGCTGCAGGTACTTTTGGAATTAAAGGTGACTATGATACTGGGTTTAATATTATGTTTCAATATTTCGATGATGTAAAAAACATGAAAGGCCTGAATACTGAAGCGGCTTTGTATATTACTTTAGGTTATAAATTAAATAAAGAACCGGAAAAGGCCTACCTGTTTCTCGAATCGGTCAATGAGAATATAATTGACTACAGGCTGTTGAAGTATTTTCATGGAAATACTGCTTGGGCCTCAGGCAAAAATGCAAGGGCTATTGAATTGTTTTCAAAATTCAATCCGTCCGAATTAGAAATAGAATTTTTACCCTACAATTATATGATGGGAAAAATCCAAATGAGAAGCCTCGACAAACAAGCCGAAACCAATTTGCTGGTTTTTTTACGAAAAACGAAGAAAGAGGCTTACTTAAAGGAAATAAACTACTACCTGGCTTTGTATTACCTGATGAACGGCAACCTGGAATTATTTGAGAAATATAAAAAAACAGCTGATGACAAAGGCGGCGATTTAACTGAACGTGACCGCGAAGCGATGTATGATTGCGATTTGGATTATATTCCCAACCCAGTTTTAGTGAAATGCAGGTTGCTGATGGATGGAGGTTATTATGACCGTTTTAACCTGACAATGAAAAATTTTCAACTATCTGAAGCCAAGTTATTGCCTTACAAACTTGAATACTATTTGTTGATGGGAAAGTATTATGAAGCAAAAAACAATAACAATTCAGCAATAGATTCTTATAAAATGGTGCTCAGTTTAGGAAGCAGTACTGATTATTATTTTGCTTCGGAAGCGGCACTTAGGCTAGGGGAATATTACGAAGACAAAGACAAATCTCTGGCAAAATCCTATTTTGAGATTTCCCTCGATTTGTACGATTCAGATTACTACGAGTACATTGTAAACCTTGATTCTAAAGGGCTGGAGAGGGTTGATTAGCAATTTCTTCTTTTAATTAAAAAAGTTGTTTATCTGAATAATGGCGCACCTCTTTAAAACGAAAATTAGAAAAAAATATTGAATATCGATTAACGATTTTAGATTTTTAAAGTGGGATTTAGCAGAATAAAGATAAATCGTAAATCAATATTCGTTAATCGGCGTCCGTTATTTCAGAAATTTAAGTATTTCATGTTTTTTTGCTAGAATGACAAAAATTCCTTCAGCATCACTTGCATATATGCTTTTCCCTCTTTGTCGAGTATTTCTTTTTTGTCTTCAGGAGCGGTCGAATAGGCAGGCAAACCGGCTTTCAAATTGATAATTTGTTCACCATAAGGGCGTTTCCAGCCCAGGCCTTCATTCAGCTCAAAAAAAGCAAATTCCTCAGTATAAGGATTCAACATATTTTTACTCCAGAAAAAATCATTTGCAGGAATGTTAATTTGTTTAAGTAAAGTTGTTGTCACGTCCACATTGCATGTCAATTTATCATTTTGTGTTCCATGAAATTCTTTAGCAAGCGCACCACCTGTAATTAAAAGCGGTACATGGTGATAATCAAAGCTTTGAAGTGGAAAACCCTTATAACTAGCATGCGAATGGTCGGACATGATGATAAATAATGTGTTGGCATACCAATCTTGTTTCTTTGCATTTTCAAGAAAGTCACCCAGGCACTTATCTGCATAGTGAGCTGAGTTTACAAAATCATTTTCCAATTCAATCCAATCAATAGGCCTTTCGCCAGGCTGGTCGTAAGGTGAATGTGAACTAAGTGTGAAAGCCGTCGAGAAAAAGGGCTGAGGCATTTGGTTTAAGTCATTTAAAAAACGATCAAATAAATATTCATCGTGAACACCAAGTTTACCTTGTGGAATATTGTTGTCA
>DATCTB010000153.1:0-3140 GCA_036568185.1 Bacteroidales bacterium
TTGGTTTCCCGACAGGGTCGGCCTATGTAACATCCAAGCACGGGCTGATAGGGCTTACCAGCAGTGTTTCAGCAGAGTTAGCTCCAAAAGGCATCAGGGTAAACCTGATGTGTCCGGGCGTTACTGATACTCCTATGCATCAGCGATTAAGAGGGATCATCGGTGATGATGCCTACGACAAAGGGTTGTTGCCAACCGTTCATTTGCAACGGGCCGGCCTCCCCGAAGAGATGGCAAAAGTGATAGTCTTTCTTTGTTCAGAAGAATCAAGTTACATTACCGGCACAACATTAACTGTAGATGGTGGGCTAACTTTAACCCTTTAGTTTCTGTCCATAAAGCCGTTGATTTCCAAAAAAACTAAATACCAAACCATAAACTGTAAATGACAAATAAGTTTCAAAATACAAATTTCAAATCAATAGGCCAGTTTGGACATTGGGTTTTCGAATTTGAGATTTATTTGTATTTTGCTTTTTGAGTTTTGAATTTTTTATGATTAGCATAACAAATATCAGTTTAAAGACAGGCGTTATTTTGTTTATTTTGAAATATAAGATAGCATGAGTTTTGTTAAAATGAACAACCTTTATTGGCAAAATCATTTAAATAATTTGAATAGCAGAAAATGAAAAAGATTACCAAAGAAGACATCACCCAGGACATGTATGGCCTGTATGATGATTATGCCCACAACAAATTGAACAGGAAAGATTTTATTCAAAGATTATCCGTTTACGCTGTTGGAGGGCTTACATTGCCTTCATTGCTCAGTTTCATGTTGCCTAATTACCAGGATAATATAAAAGTAAAAGCAGATGACCCAAGGTTAAAAACAGAATTCGTCAAATATGACTCACTAAAAGGAGGAGGAAAAATTAAAGCACAACTTTCCATGCCTGCTGATGCAAAAGGCAAATTGCCGGGTGTGGTGGTTGTACACGAAAACAGGGGGCTGAACCCTTATATTGAAGACGTAGGGCGAAGGGTAGCCTTGGCCGGATTTATCTCGTTAGCGCCTGATGCATTAACTCCGCTTGGTGGCTATCCCGGGAACGATGATGATGGCCGTGAATTACAAAAACAACGTGACCGCGATGAAATGCTGGAAGATTTTATTGCTGCTTTCGAATACCTCAAAAACCTTCCTGAATGTGATGGCAATGTGGGCGTGGTCGGTTTTTGTTTTGGCGGATGGATTTCCAATTTGATGGCGGTCCGCATTCCTGATTTAAAAGCAGCAGTTCCCTTTTATGGCGGGCAACCTGATGCTGATGAAGTGCCAAGTATTCAAGCACCACTTTTACTTCAATATGCCGGGCTTGATGAAAGAGTAAATGCAGGCTGGCCTGCTTATGAGGCTGCGCTAATCAAAAACAATAAGGAGTATATTGCCTATATCTATCCCGATGTAAACCATGGTTTCCACAACGACACAACACCCCGCTATAATGAAGAAGCAGCCAACCTTGCCTGGGACAGGACGATTGAGTTTTTCAGGGAGAACTTGAAATAATGGCAGAGAACGAAGAAAACTTAAAACGGGAAATCGGTGTTTGGGGGCTAAGTGCGAACATAATCAACATCATGATTGGAGCCGGGATTTTTGTATTGCCGGCAATTGTGGCTGCAAACCTTGGCGCGGAAAGCATTCTCGCTTATTTATTTTGTGGGTTTTTAATCACTTTGGTCATGCTTTGTTTTGCCGAAGTAGGAAGCAGGATAACTAGCTCAGGCGGTGCATATACCTATATTGAAAAATCTTTTGGGAAATATCCCGGATTCATTACAGCTATGCTTTTTATGCTTTCAGGAATCGCGAGCGATGCAGCCGTAGCCAATGCGGTTACCGAAATAGTTAGTTCGATTTTTCCTTTTTTTCAAGGATATTTATTAAAAAGCCTCTTTGCAGTTTTTCTTTTTTTAGGCTTGGCTTTTATCAATATTATCGGGCTTAAAAAGGGGATGGCTTTTGTTAAAATTATCATCACTTTAAAAGTGGTCCCTTTGCTCATCATCGTATTGATTGGTTTTAAAGATGTTTCCGTAGTTAACCTTTACTGGGAAACAGTCCCGTCAGCCAAGAAAATAGGCGAAACCGCGCTCATTCTTTTCTTTGCATTTCAAGGGGCGGAAACGGGTTTGTTAGTAAGCGGCGAGGTTAAAAATCCCAATAAAACAATACCACAGGCAATTCGTTTGGCTGTAGTTGGCGTCTTGCTGCTTTATATTTTAATTCAAACTATCTCGCAGGGTATTTTGGGCGCATCATTAGCTGCTTTTATCGAAAATCCATTGGGCGAAGTTGCCAGCCAAATTTTCGGCCCAATTGGGTTTACGTTAATAACCATTGGAGCTGCCGTTTCCATGTTTGGAACTTTAAGCAGTGAAATCCTCAGTATGCCAAGGTTGCTTTACGCCGCGTCAAACGACAAAGTAATTCCGGTAAAAATGCTTTCTCAAATTCACACAAAATATTCAACGCCTTTTATTTCGATAATCGTTTATGCGGGTTTAGGGCTAATCTTTACTTTAGCTGGTGGTTTTAGGCAATTGGCTATTATTTCGAGCGCTTCAACTTTGTTGATTTATTTGGGAGTGTCTCTTTCGGTAATAAAATTGAGGACAGTTAAGAATTTAGTTCCAGATGTTAAGCTGTTTAGAATCCGGGGAGGCTATACGGTTCCAATTTTATCATCACTTGTAATTTTGTGGTTCCTTTCCAACCTTGCAAGGAATGAGCTGCTTGGAATCGGTTCATTTCTAATTATTCTAACGCTGATATATGGTTTAATTAATTTCAAAAAATTACGACAACCTTTTCAAGGTAAACGCAATTAAAAAAGTATAAATTTGGATAGGAAAAAACTTAAAATTCTATTATGGCAAACACACAAAACTTAGAATCTTACAAAAAAGGCTTTCTTGAAGTAGGTGACGGGCACAGCCTGTATTACGAATTGTATGGAAACCCGAAAGGCATACCGGTAGTTTTTCTTCACGGCGGGCCGGGAGCCGGTTTTTCTGACAAGGACAAAACTTTTTTTGATAAAAGAAGGTACAATGTCCTCCTTTTCGACCAACGGGGCTCTTCACGAAGTACGCCTTTTGGCTCCATCAAAAACAACACAACCCAGGAT
>DATCTB010000154.1:0-13624 GCA_036568185.1 Bacteroidales bacterium
ATTGAAAAACGACATGAATAATGATATAAAAAGATGGAGAGAAAGTTGGCTTGATTGTATTAATCAACTTACATCATTTGACCTTCAGAAAGAGTCTTGGCTTGATATGAATCATTCAAACCCTCACTGGTCATTTGTTGAATTTATTTGTTCTTATTTCGATGATCTTGGGTTAGAGGGTGATTATGAGAAACTATTAGAGGACGGATGGATAAAAAGAGAAGAATTTGAAATTATTGAAGAATGGCATAAGAATCTCGCCAAGTATGATTCTCCAAAAAATGACGATTATAATCATGAGGCGATTTTAAATGACTCAAAATGGCTTGAAATTCTGAAAATCGGTGAAAAAGCAAAAAGCAGACTTGCTCTGATTTTAGGTGATAGAGAGAAAAAAATATTGACTGAAAAAATAAACTATAAAGATTATATTTAAAATAAAGAAATGAAAAACGGGTGCTAACACCGTGCAAAATTAATGGCTTTGCTCCAGTTTTCTGTAGACAGAAAACGCTTTCTTGTGGGTCTGGCGACACCAAAGAAAGTTTAATTTTACAAAACGCCACTAATCTTGCACGTAACCGTTAGGCGTCATTATGAAAAACAGACAATGCAAGACAAACTAAAGGACTTTCAAGAAGAATTCAAGACCCTTAAAATTGAGCCGAGGGAATATCATTATATTTTTGGCGACCAACGTGAAGAAAAGGGTACTCAATACAATATATCCGGACTAAATGGTAATCCAGGACTTCAGCTATTTTTTGAGAAAGAGGAAGAAGTTGTTGAACTGTCTGAAATTCTAAGAAAACAACTATTTGTTTTTAACGACTTTCTTGCCATTAAATATGATAACACAATTGAGGTTTTGTTAACTACAATTTCATTTAGAACTTCTTTAAGGAATTTTGACATAGGTGAAGATGATAATTTTAAAGTTATTGAAATCGGATTGAACTATCACAAAAACGAACTCAACATTGCTCTGGAAGTCGGAGAAACAGATAAAATCCTACCTAAATTTACTAACTTTATTAGAGGTGGTGGAAGATATTCGAGAAGAAGACCAATTGTGCTTAAAATTGACAATTACACGAAACCGACACCTGAAGGTATAGAAAACGACACTCGAAATATTATTAATTCTGTTCTTTTCGACATAGAATTCAATTATGAAATTGCATTAGAAACAATAAATATTGAAGGACTTCTTAGACGAAACATAAGACGAAGAAGAAAGCAAAACGAGTTACCAAAAGAGAAAATTAATTTAGTTTTCAAAAAATATATACCTGAACTTATACAATATTTTCATATTGCTGAAAAGGTTGATTTTATTCCATTTAAATTCATTTGCTACTATCACATTATTGAATACTTCTCTGATAAAAGTGCATATCATTTAGTTTCAAACGAAGTGAAAAAATTGCTACTCAAACCAGATTTTCATTTAAAAACTGACCAATATGTTACTACAGCTATAAATTTATTCAAAAAGGAAAATGATAAATATACTGGTGACAAAATAAAAGTTGAAAGAGTTTTTAAGCAATATATAAATAGAGAAGAAATAAAAGAAGTACTGACTGAAATTGAATTGCTTGACCATTTTTCAAAAGAACTAATTTTAGATTGCAATAAACCTTTGAAACTACCAGCAATCAACTTTGACCAAGACGGGAATTTTTACAGCGAATTAACTAAAAGGATTTATTCAGTGCGTTGCTCTATAGTTCATTCAAATCCTGACTTTGATGAAAGTAAGGCAGTCCCATTTAATCCGACACCTAACAACATTGAAAAATTGAGAATAGAAACAGAATTAATAATGGAAATAGCAAGGAAAATCATAGTTGATACAAAAGAATAACGAACGCCTAACAGCCGTTTTGCAAAAGCGGGGGTTTTGTGCTTCTATGAAAGTGAAGTGCTTAATTCAAGCTTTGTGCCTCTAATGAAGTTTAGTGCTGAAAATCCCCGCCTTCGCAAAGCGGCAAACCGTTGGCAAACATTTAAAGAAAACCAGATATAGAAAATGAATAGAGAAAAACAATTAGAATATTGTAAAAAATGCATCAATCAAGAATTTGATATAAAACAAGGTATAATCTGCAATTTAACTAAGCAAAAGGCAGACTTTGAGAATGAATGCAAAGATTTCGTAATTGACAAATCAAAAGTTAAAGCAATAAATAAAAGACAAGAAAGTGAAAAGAAAAGCCGAATAGCATATGGTTTCTCTCCAAAACAAATTGAAGATATCGAAGTTTCTGATTTAACTAAGAAACAAGCATTTGTTTTCGCATACGAGACTGCACAGAAATTAAATTGGAATATTGGTTTTTTAAGTGAGTCTGGATTTATTGCTTATACAAAATTCTCTATGAGTTCATGGAGTGAAGAAGTTCAAATAAAAATTGAAGTTGGCAATATTAATATTAAAAGCGAATGTACAGGAAGTCAAATAATTGATTGGGGCAAAAACAGAAAGAATATTGACTTATTTATCTCTACATTTAACAAAACCACAATAGAATTAAACGAATTAAACATTGAAGATAAATATGAAGAATTAAGGAAGAATTTTGTTGATGAAGATAATGATATAATAAATCCTCCTTTATCAAAGAAAGAAAAAGTTTCAGGCTTGTTTTCGCTAATACTACCAACAGAAGGATATTTCATTACACCAATAATTGTTATTCTAAACATTTTGGTTTTCATCGTTATGGCAATTTCAGGAGTTCACTTGATTATGCCTTCCAGTGAAAGCCTGCTGTTGTGGGGTGCAAATTTTCGTCCTCTAACCATAGAAGGTGAATGGTGGAGACTTATATCAAGCACCTTTATACATATTGGAATATTTCATTTATTAATGAATATGTACGCACTCGTATATATTGGTTTATTGCTTGAACCATATTTAGGGAAATCAAGATTTTTAAGTGCTTATTTATTAGCAGGTATAGCAGGAAGTGTAACCAGTTTATATTGGAATGAACTGACAATAAGTGCTGGTGCATCAGGAGCGATATTCGGAATGTATGGTGTTTTTGTAGCATTATTAACAACAAAACTTATTGAAAAATCTGCAAGAAAATCACTATTAATCAGTATTGGAGTTTTTGTTGTTTATAATTTAGTTAATGGTCTTAAAGGTGGAATTGATAATGCAGCACATATTGGCGGTTTAATTAGTGGCTTAATCATTGGCTATTCATATTACCCAAGTTTGGTTAAACCAAAATCTGTTCTGAAACCTGTAACGATAGGTATTTTAACTGTTCTCATTATTGTAAGTTCATTTGCTGTTGTTGAGAATACGAACAGTGACATTGGAAAATATGATAAGGATATGGAACTGTTTGTAAAATTGGAGCAAAAAGCACTTGGATTATATAGATTGCCAGAGTATTCGTCTGACCAACGAATTCTTGAAGAAATACAAAACAACGGACTTAAAAACTGGGAAGAGAGTTTAAGACTCATTGAAAATGCTGACAAATATGAATTACCGGATGTCATTCATCATAGAAATGCAAAACTTATAGAGTATTGTAAATTGAGAATTAAGAGTTATAATACAATAGTGAAAGCGATTACAGAAAGTACTAGTAAATATGATGATGAGATTTATAATTACAATGTTCAAATAGAGAAAATAATTAGCGAATTATCACAGACTAATTAATAAAAACGTTTGCCAACACGCAATATAATAAATTGGGCAGAAAGTGCTATATATGAGCTTTTTAACATCAAATAAAAATTGTAATAAATCGAAAGATTGGTCTTCTAAAATGCCCAACTTATCATATTGCCAACCGTTATGCCCAATGCTGAAAAGAGAAAAAAAGTAACTTAGATGAGAAATAAACATATATTGCCCACGCACAAATAGCACATTTGTTTTTTGCCGACACACAGCCCCCCTGCTGCCGCACGAATCCTTTCGTGTGGTAAAATGATATGATTTAAATTTGCTGAATGAGCCGCAATTATAAATTCCATAATGCCGAGGGAACATACTTCGTGAGTTTTGCAGTAGTGGATTGGATTGATGTTTTTACGAGAAATGAGTACAAGGATATTTTATTAGAGGCACTTAGCTTTTGCCAGCAAAACAAAGGGATGGAAGTGTTTGCCTGGTGCATCATGTCAAACCACATGCACCTGGTTTTCAGGAGTGCCGGTGAGAATAAGCCTGAGAATATTTTAGGTGATTTTAAAAGATTTACAAGTAGAAAAATCATACAGGCTATTATTGAAAATCAAAAGGAAAGCAGAAAAGAATGGATGCTTGAACAATTCAAAAAAGCTGCTGGCCAAAGTTCAAATGTCAGTAATTATCAATTTTGGAGGCATGATAATAAACCAATTGAATTATGGAGCAACAAAGTAATTACAGAGAAAATTAATTATCTTCACAATAATCCTGTAGAAGATGGCCTGGTTTTCAGGGCTGAAGATTATATATATAGCAGTGCAAAGGATTATAGTGGAGAAAAAGGATTACTAAATGATGTTATTGTTGTGGATGTATAAAACCACGCGAAAGGATTCGCGCGGCAGCAAGGGGGCATCGTGTGGTTTCCCCGTAACCTTCAATCCAGCACAATAATATTATTCTTAATAGCGAACTTCACCAAATCAACCGTAGTTTTCAGGTTGATTTTTTTCATGATATTGTTTTTATGGGTTTCAACAGTGCGCACGCTGATAAACAGGTTGTCTGCAATTTCGCGGTTTGAAAAACCTTCGGCAAACAGTTTCAGCACTTCCATTTCGCGGTTTGAGAGGTCCTTCTGGCGGTTTTCCTTTTCTTTTTTGTCTATATCTGCATCGGCCAGGTAACTGCTCAGCAAAATATTGGTAATGGTTTTTGCATAAAACTCATAACCATTCCGCAATGTGTAAATTGCTTCCAGAATTTCCGAGCGGTCTGTGTCCCTTCCCAAATGTCCTTTTGCCCCTGCTTTGATTAATTTCAGGATATATTTCTCATCGCGGTACATCGATAGAACGATGATTTTCACTTTCGGATATCGCGACAGCAATAGTTTGATTTCTTCGGCATCGCTCAATTCGGGTTGATAAAAAATAACCAGCACGATGTGCACATGGTAATCAGCTATTTTTGTAATCAAACCCGGAATATCAGAATCTGTGAGACTGATTTCTATATCTTCAACATTGCTCAGCAGTGCTTTAAAGCTGTCGCAAACAACCGGATGCTGGTCAACAATGGCTACCCTAATCATGAGTGAATTGAAAAATTAATTGCATGCGAAAATACAAAATGTAAGTTGTTGGCAAGCGCAATTATTTCTAAAACCCTAATTTAGAATGCTTCGCCGAACTTCTTTTTATAATCCATTTATTCGGTTTATTTTTGTAAGCATTTAATTGAAAAATATGGCCGGAAATGCCCAGACAGAAACTCTCCAATTGCTTGAACTGACTAGCAAAGTGAGCCAACTGTTAAATAAAAAGAAGAATATTGATTCTACTTTTCAAAAAATAGTTGATGCCTGTTCGGTACCATTAAGCATGCAAATTGTATTGAACCAAAAAACATTTGGGTCGCAGTTTTTTGCCAAAAACGGTGTTTGGTCAAGCATTGATTTTTCAACTCCGGCAGGCAGTAAAGGAAACCTGGTAGTTAATACAACAATTGATGAAAACACGGATGCAGAGATATTAAAAAAAGAACAACACCTGTTTTTAAAAAGTGTTTCCAACATGCTGATCATGTATTTGGAAAAGCAAGAAAAGAAAATTATAAAGCCCAGAAAAGTTGACGGGCCAAAGCATAAAGTAGAGGAAGGGACAATCAGCAGCGATTTTCTTCAGAAATTCCTGAACAAACGAACATACAACCGCGATGTTTTCCACGACCTGATGCGCTACAAAGTGCAGGAAATCTTGCTGATTTCGAGCTTATACGATGCCTATGCCATCGAAAAGGAAGGCAGCTTTACTGAACACATGCTCGGACAGTACGGGCAGCTAAACCTCACATCTTTCCCGCGTATTACGGGTGCATCATCAGCCGAACAGGCCATGAAGCTACTGGAAACAAGGGATTTTGACCTCATAATTTACATGGTGGGTGTCGACAAAAAGATGCCATTGGTGGTTAGCGAAAAAATAAAAAGAAACTACCCCAGTATTCCCATTTACCTGCTGCTGAATAATGGCAACGAGGTTTCATGGTTTGTTCAACAGGTAAGGCATACGCAAAGTATTGACAAAATATTTTCGTGGAATGGGGATACCAATATTTTCTTTTCGATGATTAAACTCCTCGAAGACGAAATGAACGTTGAAAACGACACGGAAATTGGGAAAGTGAGGGTAATACTGGTTGTTGAAGACTCGCCGGTATATTATTCTCGTTACCTTTCATTTCTCTACCTCGTCATTATGGAGCAAACCAAACGTATAATCGGTGAGGTAAGTGGTGATGAATTGTACAAAGTGCTGCGGATGCGGGTGAGGCCAAAAATTTTGCTTGCGCAGAATTATGAAGATGCGGTGTCCATTATAAACCGCTACAAGGATTATATGCTTTGCCTGATAACTGACGTGAAGTTTGAACGCGATGGGCATATGGATGAAAATGCCGGGCTGAAACTGGTGAAATATATTCATAAAGATTTAAAATCCTTGCCTACAATATTGCAATCTTCTGAAAAAGCATACGAAGAAATAGCAATGAAATATAATTCTTTGTTTATTCATAAGCATTCAGAATCGCTTTATAAGGATTTCGAAAATTTTATTACCAATTACCTTGGCTTTGGAAACTTTGTTTTTCGCGATAGCAATGGAAATAAGATTTCTGAAGCCTCGAATATGAAACAATTTCAAAGACAATTATCAGTAATACCTGAAGATTCGTTACTCTATCATGCCTACCGCGATAACTTTTCGATGTGGCTGATGGCACGTGGCGAAATAAAAGCAGCAAGTATTCTGAATCCGAAAAAAGTTTCCGATTATAAAGATGTGAAAGAATTGCGTGATGCCATTTTATATTTAATAAAGGAATACCGCAACGAGCAGGAAACCGGGATAATATTGCCCTACAGCCCCGATATTGACATTACTGAACAGAATATTTACACGCTTATCGAAGGGATAATGGGAGGCAAGGGCCGCGGTCTTTCATTCATCAATGCTTTAATTAATAATTACGATTTCAACCGTTTTCTGCCTGATATTAATGTAAAAACCCCAAAAACGTTCATTATCGGCATACAGGAATTCGATTCTTTTATTCGGAATAATGACCTTGATTTGCTTATCAAACAGGAAGAAAAATATGAATTGATACAAAAGCAATTCGTGAATGGCCAGCTTTCCGAAGAGTTGTTGTATCGGCTAACTTCCTTGCTTACGAAAATCACAAAACCTATTGCCATACGCTCTTCCGGAATGTTTGAGGATTCGCTCACACAGCCGTTTGCGGGTATTTTTGATACTTATCTTCTACCCAACAACCATCCCGAATTGCATGTTCGTGTGCAACAGGCATCCGATGCTATCAAGTTGGTGTTTGCTTCAGTTTTTTCAGCTACCGCGAAAGGTTATGTGCGTGCTATCAACTATAAAATGGAAGATGAAAAAATGGCCGTCATTATCCAGGAAGTTGTAGGAAACCGCTTTGGCGATTTGTACTATCCGCATATCAGTGGCGTGGCACAGTCATACAATTTCTACCCTTTTTCGCACATGAAACCCGAAGAAGGTTTTGCGGTAGCAGGAGTTGGGCTTGGAAAATATGTAGTTGAGGGAAACCGCGCCTATCGTTTTTCACCCAAGTATCCGGGTACGGAAATCAATTCGCCCAAAGACCAGTTCCGCAATTCTCAGCTTGAATTTTATGCAGTTGACCTGGCCAAACGCAACCTCAACCTTCTGGAAGGTGAAACCGCCGGACTGGCGTGTAAGGATATTTCGGTTGCCGAAAAACAAGGCACGCTTAATCATTGCGCTTCAGTTTATGATGCAGACAATAATGTAATCTATCCAGGCCTGAACCGCCCCGGCCCGCGCATTATCAATTTTGCCAATATTTTGCGTTACAATTACATTCCCTTGGCCAAAACCATCGAACTGGTGTTGGAAATGGGCAAAGACGCCATGGGAACAGCTGTAGAAATTGAATATGCCGTTGACCTGACCAAAGATGCTGAAGGCAAGGCTTCTTTCTACATTTTGCAAATCAAGCCGCTTATCAGCAACCTGATGGATTGCAATATTAAAATGTCGGAAATAGATAAAAACTCGATTTTATTGTATTCAAAAAAAGGAATGGGAAATGGCCACCTGATGAATATCCGGGATGTAATTTATGTTGACCCTGAATGTTTCGATAAAAGCCTGACCGAAGAAATGGCCCTTGAGATTGAACAATTCAACCTGAAAATGATAGATGCCGGAAAACAATACGTGCTGTTAGGCCCGGGCAGGTGGGGCACCCGCGACCGCTGGATAGGTATTCCCGTAAAATGGCACCAGATTTCGAATGCAAAGGTTATAGTAGAAACCAGCCTCGACAACTTCCCGCTTGATGCATCATCTGGTTCTCATTTTTTTCATAATGTAACCAACATGAATGTCGGCTATTTCACTGTTCAACCGGAATTGAATTCGAGTTATATTGATTACAATAAATTAGAGAAACAGCATCTGATTAGCAAAGGAACTTTTCTCAAACGTGTGCAATTCGCTAAACCGCTTCACATTAAAATGGATGGAAAGAAAAGGATTTATTTGATTCATATGTAATCCCACCCACTTCCGAAAGTTTTCGGAACTAACCAAAGGGGAGGGAGTAAAAAGCAAAGTAAGTTCAATTGCGAGCCGGCAAGGAGGCGTGGCAATCTCGTAAAGCAAAGCCTGAAATTGAGACTGCTTCGTCGATGACTCCTCGCAGTTAAACTCCAAAATAGAGTAGTTCAATTGCGAGCCGACAAAGGAGGCGTGGCAATCTCAAACTTCAATATCCTCAAAAAAACATAAACGCCCGATTCCATTTATAACGAAATCAGGCGTTGAAATTTCAGAAAAGCAAATTGCTAAGCTTTTCAAAAGCCGGGTTTATTCTTTCTCAGCTGGCATATGCTGGACGTATTCATCAAAAACAGCAATCTTACCGTTTACTATCTTGGCATCATTCACAATATTCAGGGTTTCAGATTTACCGTCTTTGTCAACTAGTGTTTGTTTGTACCATACGGTTACCCATTCGTCTTTGCCATCGGCCGAAACAACTGATTCCCAGTCTTGCATTTCAACCTTTATGCTTTCATTTTTGGCATATCCTTCTTGCACAAAAGAAAGGATGCTGTCATTTGGCATTTTGCCAGCAAAGTAATCCATGTTCATCATCACTGTGTCAGCGAAATAAGAGGCACATTCAGCGGCATTTTTATTTTCCCAGGCTTTAATCATATTCAAAACCATAATGGCATTTTCCTGTTTGCCGGCTTGCCAGTCTTTGTAGGCTTCTTTCAGTTGATAAGGATAGTCAGCAGGGTTAATGGCAACTTTTTCAGGAGCCTTTTGTTCAGTAACAGTAGTGTTGCAGGCAACAGCAATTAGTAATACGCCTGCGAAAAGAATCAATTTTTTCATTTGTTAGTGTTTTTTGGTAAATATTAATGTTGATTAATCTTTGAATTATTTGAAATTCAATGCATAAAGATAATTATATAAATGTAAAAAACAAGAGATTTTTATGTTCGTGCTCGAACACTTCACTCTCAGCCAGAAACAATTTATTATTTTATTGAATCAGGATTTTACTATTATACAGCAAATTTCCTTCAAACAGCTTAACAAAATAGATGCCTGAGGGGTAAGCCGACAAGTCGAGACTTAATGAAGTTTGTTGCTTATTCTGCGTACTTGCAAATACTTTCTGACCCCTTGAATTATAAATTTCTACAGTAAAATTATTTACAAACTGGGTATCGCTTAAATCAACCTGAAAGTTTCCAGTAGAAGGATTTGGATAAACCGAAATGCTTTCCGCTAGAGTGTTGGCTAAAATACCTGATGGCCCCTGGACAACAATCATTCCCTTCATTCCGCCTTCGGCATGTGGTGTGCACACATAATAATGGGTACCTTCAGGCAGCATATCAGAAGTAACAAGCCCTCCACCGAAAGGTACAGCAAATCCGCCATCAAGCGGTGTATTGCCATTTGCTTCCCAGGTTTCCTGGCTTACTTCTACAGCATTATGAATTATGCCAAGGTCAAAAAGTATATTATAACCAAGTGGAATGTTAATGCTGTCAGGCGAAAACGCAAAGCCTTCATTTACTATAGTCATGGTTTCGGCGGGAAGTTGAACAACAATCATTCCCTTCATTCCGCCTTCTGCATGCGGCGTACATACATAATAATGTGTGCCTGCAGTGAGCATACTGGGGTCAACAAGACCACCACCAAAAGGAACAGAGAATCCACCTTCAAGCGGAGTATTGCCATTGGCTTCCCAGGTTTCCTGGCTAACTTCTACAGCATTATGAATAACACCAAGGTCAAATACCACGCTGTCGCCAAGTTTGATTTCAAGGTTATTGGGTGAAAAAGTGAAGCCCTCATTTACAATCGTCCAGGTTTCGGAAAAACCGGTTAAAGCAATTGAAAGCAATAAAAATGAAAGTAAAATTTTTTTCATGTTCGTGTGTTTTGAATTTTTCCTACTCGTATGGCTTTTCGGAAACGCCTTTTATCAGTAGTGTTGCGGATGTCCGCTTTAATTAGAAAATTACAGATAGTAATAAAGTTCCTGGTAAACTACAATTCGCCAAATATAGCCATGAAACCACTTTTTTATGTTAATAAAATGTTAAATATGATTTTAATTAAGCTTTATTGAGTCAAATAGCCTTCATTTTTTGAATTTCATTCTATTTTAGCTTTGCTTAAATTTTTAAGAATTATGGTTGTAATAAATTTCAGCTGGAAATTATAGTTGAATAAAAAATATGAAAACAATTGCTACAGTTGATGAATACATTTCCTCTTTTTCAGGAGAAACAAAAAATTTGTTAATCCAACTTCGTGAAACTATTCTGGCTTCGGTTCCGGAAGGTACTGAAGAAAAAATCAGTTATGGAATGCCTGCATATAAATTGAAAGGTATGCTGGTTTATTTTGCCTCGTGGAAAAACCACATTGGTTTTTATCCATCAACTTCGGGAATAGAATTTTTTAAAAATGAACTTGCAGATTATTCAATTTCGAAAGGAACGGTTCAGTTTCCCATTGACAAACCATTGCCATTAGAATTGATTACAAAAATTGTTCGATTTAGGGTAAATGAAAATTTGAAAAAAGCAGAGCTGAAAAAGAAAAAGTGATTTTGTAATTCGATTCTTCAAAATTTGATGTATTGAAATTCTTATATCTTTGGGCATTAGCAATGCGTTAATATTTAGCTTTTTGAATACTAATTTTCAACTAAAACTACTTAAAAATGAGCGAAGAAAAAACTAATCCCCGCAGGCAATTCCTTAAAAATACATCACTAGCGGCTTTATCGCTGGGCTTATTGTCTTTTAAAGCAAAAGCAGAACCTCCGGCAAAAGTAGATGATGGTTGTTTTCCTTCTACAGTTGATTATTATGGCGAAGGACCATTTTATACAGAAAATCCACCTGATATAATTGATGGCCAATTAGCTGCAAGCGATGAGCCTGGCACCAGGATGATTATCAGTGGCAGGGTGCAAAACCTTGATTGTACGGAGTTTTTGGAAGGAACCGTCATTGATATTTGGCATGCAAACGATGCAGGACAGTACGACAATGTTGGCTATAACCTGCGAGGAAAAACCTATGCCAACAGCCAGGGATTTTATTTGTTTGAGACCGTCCATCCGGGAAAATATTTAAATGGAAGCAGTTACCGCCCTTCGCATATCCATTTCAAAATTACACCTCCCGGCTTCGAAACTTTAACAACTCAACTGTATTTTGCCGGCGACCCCTATATTGATGGCGATGCCGCTGCCTCAATCACCGAAGGCGTGTTCGATGCCACTCACCGCATAATTCCATTAACAACCAATAATGATGGTAAAGAGGAAGGCACCTGGGATATTGTAGTTGATGGTGACGGAACGGTTGGCGTAAATAATATTCATGTTGATAAGGGAATGATTTACGCCACCAATCCAAACCCTTTCACCGATAAGCTTTATATCAATTATGGTATTTTCCGCGAAGCGAATATTAGTTTGCTTGTTTTCAATTTGCAGGGGCAAATGGTTGCAACACTTGAAGAAAGGAGGCTTACATCAGGAAAATATACGGCTGAGTGGAAACCCCAAAGTGAATTGCCAGGCGGTATTTATTTTGTTGCCTTGAAGATAAACGAAATGCAGGTGCATTACCAAAAAGTAGTGTTAAGAAAATAAAAAATTGTATTTTTTGATACAAAGTGTGAGATTCCTTGGACAGTTAAATTCCTGAACTCAGCAAAAATCAGTATCTTGAACGAAATTTTAAAGCTCTGTTTTAGCAGAAAATGCAGGCTTTGAAATGCGTATAAATTTTTATTTTAATTAAATATAAAAGGAGAAAAAGCTATGGCAAATCAAGAAATGGATGCAATAAAGAATGCATTGAAAAAAGGTCCCTGGAGAAATTTACTAATCGTTGCAGTTGCAGTATTGCTGTTATTTATTTTTAAGCCCTGGGTGCAGGTTGGAGCAGGCGAAAGGGGCGTTGTACTTAATTTTGGTGCAGTTCAGGATTTAGTATTGGATGAAGGAATGCATTTCAGAATTCCGGTTGTACAGGAAGTTGTTATGATGGATGTAAAAATCCAAAAAGTGGTTACAGATGCAGCTTCTGCATCATCCGATTTACAGGATGTAGCACTTTCGGTTGCACTCAACTATCACATTATTCCTGATAAGGCCAATGTGGTTTATCAAACTATTGGTACTGATTTCAAAAATCGCATCATCGACCCGGCTATACAGGAAGTTATGAAAGCAGTTTCAGCCCGCTACTCAGCTGAAGAGCTCATTACCAAGCGACCAGCAGTGAGCATGGAAATGCAGGAATCACTCAGAGACAGGTTGCTTCCATCCAACATTGCAGTGGATGCTTTTTCAATAGTTTCCTTTAATTTTTCACAAATATTTACGGATGCTATTGAAGCAAAACAGACTGCTGAACAAAATGCCCTAAAGGCAAAAAGAGACCTGGACAGAATTAAAGTGGAAGCGGAGCAAACTATCGTTGCTGCTGAGGCAGAAGCCCAGGCATTGCTTCTGCAGAAAATGAATATTTCCCCCGACCTAATTGAACTGCGTAAAATAGAGGCCAACCTCAAAGCAATCGAGAAATGGAACGGTGTACTTCCTGAAGTTACTGGTGCCGGGGCAATCCCATTCATAGGCGTAGGTGGTAAATAAAATATTGATTTCTCTGAAAAGAAAACGGAGTTTCCCCGTTTACCGCAATTAGTGGTTTTTTAGCTTAAGCCGAAACCTTGTTTCGGCTTAGACTAAATATAAATTGCTGTTTTCAAGCATTAAATGCATAATTATTACCTGTTTTGGGGAGTAGATTTACTAATTTTACTGCTC
>DATCTB010000155.1:0-11713 GCA_036568185.1 Bacteroidales bacterium
ACTTCGGTTGATATTTATATAAAAACAGGAACTGACGAAGCATCTTTTCAAAACCAACTGAGCAATATTCTCGGAAATGATTTTTTGGTAAAAAACCGTTTTCAGCAAAACGAGACTCTTTATAAAGTGATGCGTTCCGAAAAAATGGCGGTTTTTCTTATCCTGATTTTTATTCTCATTCTCGCTTCATTTAATATGGTTGGTTCGCTTTCCATTTTGATAGTTGAAAAGCTAAAGGACATTGCCGTGCTGAAAAGTATGGGCGCCGACCGAAAACTTATCAGGCGTATTTTTATAACTGAAGGCATGCTGATAAGCCTGGTGAGTTCTATTGCCGGACTGCTTATTGGTTTTATTTTATTGTATCTGCAAGATCGATTTGGCTGGCTTAGCCTGGGTGGGGGAGATGGCTCTTTCATTATTGACGCCTACCCAGTGAAGATGATGTTTTTGGATTTCCTTTTCGTTTTCTTGTCTGTTCAAGTAATTGGTTTCCTGGCAAGTTGGTACCCCGTTCATTATTTAACCAAAAAATATTCTTCTATTTCTTTGAAATAAACTTATATCCAAAATAGGTTTTTTAAAGTTCAAAATATTTGTGTTTAGCTGCTCTTTATCAATCTTTTTATATTGTCAAAAATCTTAATTTTGTCAGTTAAAACCTAATCCAAATGACAAAATCTATGCTGGCTTTGAAAAGTTTAGCTTTCCTGCTGAGCTTTAGCCTTGTTTCATTTTCCTCTTTTTCAAGATCAATAAAAACATCCGAAAACGGAAAAACAGAGTTGAACATTTTGTCTTCATCCTATGACGGAATGACAATGACAAATGAAGTTGGAAATATTAAGTTTTCTATAGTTGAAACTGAATCAGGAAAATTTGCTAAAATTTTTATTAAAAATTATGTAAAAAGTAATGAAGTTGGTAGCCCCGAATTACCAGTAAGGAGGAAATTGATTGAAGTTCCTTACGGCGCAACACCACTTGTAAAGATTGTCAGTTTTGAAGTATCTGAATATTCGCTGGCTGATTATGGCGTTTCGGAACAGTTATTTCCACTGCAGCCACCACAGCCCAAATGCGGAGATGCACCTGAATTTGCATTCAATAAAGAATTTTACAAAAAAAATGAATTTAGCCGCAATGAGTTAGTAACTGTGGATGTGTTGGGAATAATGCGCAACACACGAATTGCACGAATCAACATCAACCCGGTTGAGTACAACCCTGTGAAGAACACAATCAGGGTTTATGAAAATATTCGTTTCGAAATTATATTTGAAGGTGCAGATTTATCTCTTAGTTCTTTGAAAAAACAACAATATTACTCGCCTTATTTTACTAATCTTTTTCAAGGGATTACAAATTATTCAGAACCAAACTGCCGTGAAAACCTGACCATTTACCCGGTGAAATATGTGATTGTTTCAGATCGCATGTTTGAAGGTCAACTTCAGGATTTTATTGAATGGAAAACAAAAAAAGGATTCACGGTAGTTGCTGCCTACCTTGATGAAATTGGCGATACGAAAGAAGAAATAAAAACATATTTGCAATCGCTTTATGAAGATGGAACAACTGAAGATCCTGCTCCTTCCTTTGTGTTATTTGTTGGCGATATTGACCAATTGCCAACCTGGAACAATGGCGATGGCGTAACTGATAGAAATTATTGCGAATACACCGGCGACCTTTTCCCGGAAGTTTTTTATGGAAGGTTTTCTGCAGAAAATGCAACTCAACTGCAAGCGTATATTGACAAAACTTTGCAATATGAACAGTATACTATGCCCGACCCATCTTATTTGGAAGAGGTTGTAATGATTGCCGGTATGGATGATACTTTTGGCCCCACTCATGGAAATGGACAAATTAATTATGGAACCATCAATTATTTCAATGCTGATCACGATATTCTTTCACATACCTACCTTTATCCTGAATCAGGAACTCAGGATGCGGCTATTATTACCGATGTGAGCAATGGTGTGGCTTTTGCAAATTACACAGCACACGGCTGGTCAGGTGGATGGGCCGATCCTGCTTTTTCTATTTCTGATATAGCGAGTTTGCAAAACCAGGACAAATACGGTTTATTGATTGGAAATTGCTGCTCAACCAGCGAATACCAAACTACCTGTTTTGCTGAAGAAATAGTACGCACTGCCGGCAAAGGTGCTTTGGGTTATATTGGAGGAAGCAACAGTACTTATTGGGACGAGGATTACTATTTTGCCGTTGGTGTTGGAGCAATTAGCGGCGACCCACCACCTTACGAAGAAACAGAGCTTGGAAATTACGATCGGGCATTTCATGATAATGGTGAAGAATTTGGTGAGTGGTACACTACAATGGATCAGCACATTTTTGCCGGAAACCTTGCCGTTTCTGAAAGTGGTTCCTCAGGCGAAGCTTATTATTGGGATATTTATAATTTGATGGGAGACCCATCAACGATGATTTATTACGGTATTCCTGATGAAATGACGGTTTCACACAGCAGTGCAATAATGATTGGCGAAACCCTTTTCTCAGTTGATGCGGTGCCGTTTGCATATATTGGCATTTCAATGGAAGGAGAGCTTCATGGAGCTGCCATTGCTGATGAAACAGGGCATGCTGATGTTTCCATCGTGCCTTTTACAGTAGCCGGAACTGCTGACATTGTGGTAACTGCTCAAAATTATCAACCCTATATTGAAACGTTTTCAGTCGCCCCGGCTGAAGGCCCTTTTGTAGTTTTTTCAGCTTATGAAGTTGATGATTCTGAAGGAAATAATAATGGAAAAATTGATTACCATGAAACAATCATGTTTTCTATTTCAATGGAAAATGTTGGCGTTGAAGATGCTGAAGGTGTTGAAGTTCAATTGGCTTGCAATGATCCTTATATATTTTTGATTGACTCGGTTGAATCTTACGAAACCATTCTTGCCGGTGAAATTCTGACTATAGCAAACGGTTTTTCGTTTAAAGTTTCCGACAGTATACCCGATGGACACCAGGTACATTTTGAATTATATGCCACCGAAGTTGGGGGAGGAGAGTTCAATTCTGTATTTAATTCGATTTGCTACTCTTATAATCTATATTCCATGTACTTAATGATTATCGATAATAACGGAGGTAATAACAATGGAAAACTGGAGCCAGGCGAAACAGCTAGTATAGTGTTGGAATTATTTAACGCGGGATCTTCAGATGTGTACAATATTTCAGCGCAATTACTTTCAGAAAGTGAATTCTTAAGTGTAAATTCAGAAACTATTGAAGTTGGCGACATTGAAGCTGATAACAATACCTCAGTTGTGTTTAATGTAACGGCTTCAGCAGATGCACCTGAAGGAATAATTGCCAACCTGCTGCTGGAATATATAGGCGATTACGGCGTTGCTGATGAGGATTCTTTCAAACTAGTTATCGGTCAAATTCCAGTTCTGCTTTTAGATTTGACTTCAGGAAGCCCTTCAGTTGATGCGTTCCAATCGTGCCTGAATGTGCTGAATGTAGGAAGCGAACAATTGAGTATCATTCCTTCTCCACTGGATGCTTACAAAAGTATTTTTATCACATTGGGAATGTATCCAAATAACCATGTGTTGAATTCATTTGAAGCAAATACATTTAAAAATTATCTTTCCTCCGGAGGAAAAATCTATATGGAAGGTGGCGATACCTGGGCTTATGATGAGCAAACCGCCTTTCATTCTATGTTCCATATTAATGGCCTTGAAGATGGCGCAGACGATTTGTATCTGGTTACTGGCGTTGAAAATACTTTCACCCAGGGATTTGAATTTACCTATGAAGGCGCAAACAATTATATCGACCGGTTGGCTCCTCTGGATACTGCGAAGGCTATATTTAATAACCTATCGGGAAATTATGACATTGCAATAGCTTATGAAGGGTTTAAATATAAAACTATTGGAACTTCTTTCGAATTTGGTGGCCTGGTTGATAATGAAACAAGCACAAAAGACGAATTCATGGCCAATATTTTAGATTTCTTCGGAATTAATTATATTTGGACTGGTATTAATGAAAATGAAACTGCCGGAAGCCAAATCCAGGTTTATCCCAATCCTGCAAGCGAAAGTTTAAATATAATTTTGCGAAGTGAAAATGAACAAATAATCGAAATGAATTTGCTTGATATGTTGGGGCGAAAAGTGAGAAGTAGTTCTGTTAAGCAACAACTGAAAAAAGGAACTAACTATATGCAACTGAATGTTTCTAATATTAGTCATGGTATTTATTATCTGACAATTAGTACCTTTGACAAAAATTTAACCCAAAAAATAATTATTTCGAACTAAGAAAATCAACCTAAAACTGAAATCATGAAGAAATTTACCGCTCTCTTTTTTAGTCTTTTAATAGTTTCAACCATTTATGCCGGTGACTGGATTAAGCTTCAATCCGACCAGGCTTCACCTGCCAAAATGGAGTTGAAAGCTTCAACCAATAATTCTGCAACCATCCATTTTTCAATGAATGGTTTCTGGCAATCGGAAGTGCTAACAAGCGAAGGAACCGCCTTGCTGCTAAGCGTTGAAAAAGGCGCTTCCAACCTGAAGAAAGGCGCCCCTAATTTGCCTCATTTCACCACCTCCATTGTCATTCCCGACCAAGCCGGTATGAAAATAAAAGTAATTTCTTCACGATACAAAGATTTTTCGGGAGTGAATATTGCCCCTTCAAAAGGAAACTTACTCAGAACAGTTGACCCTTCTGCCATTCCTTATGAATATGGAAAACAGTATTCAACTGATGCATTTTATCCTGGAAATATTGCACTCCTGAATGAGCCCTACATTGTACGTGATTTACGTGGACAGACTATTGTTGTCCAGCCTTTTCAGTACAACCCGGTAAGCAAAGTTCTGCGTGTTTATTATGAATTGGAAATCCAGGTTTTTGAAGATGGAAATTCATCTGTGAATGCTATTCAACGTGCCAAACCAATAGAAAAAATCGACAGCCGTTTTAATGATATTTATGCTCAACATTTTCTGAATTACAACATGGAAGATTATACGCCTGTTGAAGAATTTGGAAATATGCTCATCATCAGCCATGCTGATTTTATGGATGAAATTCAGCCTTATGCCGATTGGAAAATAAAAACCGGCATCCCGGTGGATGTGGTTGATGTGGCCAGTATAGGAAATGCTACTGCCATTAAAAATTACATCAAGAATTACTACACTTTGCATGGTTTAACCTTTGTGTTGCTGGTTGGCGATTCACAACAAGTTCCTTCAAGTGTTGTCAGTGGCAATGATTCAGATGTGGATTATTCCTATGCTGCCGGAAATGACCATTATCCTGACCTTTTTGTTGGCCGTTTTTCGGCCGAAACCGAGGCCCATGTAATTACACAGGTCGAACGGACTTTAAACTATGAAATGAATCCTATTGCAGATACTTCATGGTACAGAAAGGCCATAGGCATTGCTTCAAGCGAGGGGCCGGGAGATGATAATGAAATAGATTATCAGCATATAAGAAATATAGGGAACAACAAGCTTATTCCTTTTACTTACAATTATGCTTACGAATTATTTGATGGTTCGCAAGGCGGAAACGATGCAAGTGGAAATCCAACTCCAGCCATGGTGGCAACGGCAGTAAATGATGGTGCAACTATCATCAATTATACCGGACATGGAAGTCAGAATTCCTGGAGCTCTTCAGGGTTTTCGAGTAATAATATTAATACTTCGCTGACAAACGTAGGCAAACTTCCTTTCATCATTTCTGTAGCATGCGTGAATGGTGATTTTGTGAATGCTACCTGCTTTGCAGAAGCCTGGATGCGTAAGGAACACAATGGCTTTCCGGCCGGCGCTGTAGCCACTTTAATGTCAACCATCAACCAAAGCTGGAATCCACCTATGTGCGGACAGGATGCCATGAATGATATTTTGGTTGAGACTTTTGAGAATAATATCAAACGCACTTTTGGTGGTATTACCATGAATGGTTGTATGCAAATGAACGATGACTACGGCTCAGATGGTGATGAAATGACTGATACCTGGACTATTTTTGGCGACCCTTCTTTGGTGGTAAGAACTTTTATTCCTCAGGAAATGACAGTCAGTTTTGAGCCTTCAATATATGTTGGAAGCAATTCCTTCGAAATTAACTGTGATGCAGAAGGCGGAATTGTAGCCCTCAGCATGAATGGAGAAGTGCTCGGGACAGGAATTGTTTCAGGCGGAACGGCTACAATTGAATTCGATGAAATGACACAACCCGGAACCGTTGATGTTGTGGTTACTGCGTTTAATTATACTCCTTTTATTGGGACAGTGGAAGTTGTTTCGGCAGCAGGCCCATATGTAACCTATGCTGAAAGTTTTGTAGTTGACAGCAGTGGAAATAATAATGGAATGCTTGATTATGGCGAAGAAGTTACACTCACTTTGGGTCTGACCAATATTGGTGTTGACACTGCTTTTGCCGTTATGGCCGGAATATATACCAGTAGTGAATATATAACCATGCTGACTGACAATGCAAACTTTGGAAATATTGCCGAAGGTGATACAGTTTATGCAGTTGAAGGTTTTGCCTTTAGCGTTTCAAACAATGTTCCTGATGGCGAAAAAATAAGTTTTTTACTTACTGCTGAGGATCAGGCTAGTAGGGCATCATGGGAGTCTGGATTCAGTATAGTTGCTCATGCGCCTGTTCTTAGCTATGTTGATTATTCGCTTGATGACAGTCAGGGAAATAATGATGGCAAACTCGATGCCGGAGAAGCTGCGACAATATTTATTAATGTAGCTAATTTCGGTACTTCATCGGCATACAATATAATTGGGCAATTAAGCACAGAAAGCGAATACCTGGCAGTTTTGACTGACCCGCAAGAACTGGGAAACCTCGAAGGACAAGAATTCGGTCAGTTGGCCTTTGATGTTCTGGCTGATGGTGATACCCCCGAAGGACAAAGTGTTTCGTTAACGATAAGCCTTGTGGCTGACAATGGTATTTCAGGCATGGGAGAGTTCTATACCATTATTGGCCAAAAACCGGTCTTGATTATCAACATGACTTCAAAGTCTGCCTTGGTTGATACATTACAAGCATGTTTCACTGAGTTACAGGTTGGGGTTGAAACCGCAACTTCAGTTCCCGAAAATCTTGATATTTACAGATCTGCTTTTGTGTTGCTGGGCGTTTATCCCAATAACCACGCATTAACCGCGGAAGAAGGAACAGCACTTGCAGATTTCCTTCAAAACGGTGGCAGGTTGTACATGGAAGGTGGCGATACCTGGGTTTATGACGAACAAACCGACGTTCATCCAATGTTTCATATTACCGGTTTGAATGATGGTTCAGATGACTTGTCTTCTGTTGTTGGTGAAGCTTCGAGCTTTGTAAACGGATTCAATTTCATGTATGATGGAGATAATAATTACCTCGACCAAATAGAAGCACAGGAAGAGTCTATGTTGCTGTTCAGCAATTTGACTCCTTATTACGGAGTTGCGGTTGCCTATGAAAATGAAATGTACAAAACCATTGGTTCTTCTTTTGAATTTTCAGGGCTGACCGACCAACCCTATTCAACAAAAGATGGCTACATGGCTACAATTCTCAACTTTTTCGATATTACCTACACATGGACCGGGATTGGGAACAATCGGGAAATGGAAGCTGATGTAAAAATATTTCCGAACCCATTCAGCCAGCAAACGAATATTGCTATTGTATTGGAAAAAAGTGAGTTTGTTTCAGTTGAAATATATGACCTAACGGGAAGAAAAGTGCAAACCCTTAACCAGCGTGAACTTTCTGCCGGCAATTATCAATTTAACTGGACAGGTCAGGTTTCAGGAAATTCCACCGCACCAGCCGGAATTTATTATTGCAAAGTTACCATCGGCAATAAAGCAGTTACCAAAAAATTGGTTTTCACAAAATAAAAATTCCGGTAAATAATTTAGAAACTGCCTCTCAGGTTTTGGGAGGCAGTTTTTTTATTATTTGTTGTTTATGAAAAAGCAAAACAAAGCCTCAAATTCCAGTTTACTATCATAAAAGCATAAGGAAAATACTTTTAATATTCACAAATTAAACTGTTTATAAATTAACAATCGATTGCGATCAAGCTTGATTAAATAGTAATTTTGCGGAATAAATAAATCAAAGATATTATGGACAAGCTATTCAGAAAAGACGCGTTTAATTACCACGCTCTCGGTCGTCCGGGAAAAATTGAAGTGGTACCCACCAAACCTTATTCAACACAAAGAGACCTTTCGCTGGCCTATAGCCCTGGAGTTGCCGACCCATGCCTGGCAATTGAGAAAAATCCGGAAGATGTTTACAAATACACGGCAAAGGGAAACCTGGTTGCAGTAATTTCAAACGGAACTGCTGTGCTTGGACTCGGTAATATTGGCCCCGAAGCGGGAAAACCGGTTATGGAAGGAAAAGGGCTTCTTTTTAAGATTTTTGCTGATATAGATGTGTTTGATATAGAGGTAAATGAAATGGATACTGAAAAGTTTATTCAGACGGTAAAAGCCATTGCGCCAACATTTGGTGGCATCAACCTCGAAGACATCAAGGCACCCGAATGTTTTGAAATTGAAACACGCCTGAAAGAAGAATTAAATATCCCCATCATGCACGACGACCAGCATGGCACTGCTATTATTACTTCAGCTGGTTTGTTGAATTCTTTGGAAATAGTAGGAAAAAAAATAGAAGACATTAAAATAGTTGTGAATGGGGCAGGAGCCTCGGCAATTTCGTGTACCAATTTGTATGTGAAATTGGGAGCCAGACTTGAAAATATTATCATGCTCGACAGCAAGGGCGTGCTACACAAAGGCCGGACAGATTTGAACGAAACAAAAAAAATGTACGCCATTGATACCCCAATCCGTACATTGGAAGACGCCGTGAAAGGCGCCGATATGTTTCTTGGCTTGTCGGTTGGCGGAGTGATGAAGAAAGAAATGCTGCTCACTATGGCCGATAACCCGATCGTTTTTGCTTTGGCAAATCCAAATCCTGAAATCAGCTATGACGAAGCCATTGAAACCAGAAGCGATATTGTAATGGCAACTGGCCGTTCAGATTTTCCCAACCAAATCAATAATGTACTAGGTTTCCCGTTTATTTTCCGTGGCGCACTCGACGTTAGGGCAACTGAGATAAATGAAGAAATGAAACTGGCAGCCTCTAAAGCCCTGGCTGAATTGGCTAAAGAACCTATTCCTGAAGAAGTTAACCTGGCTTTCAAAATTCAAAATCTGAAATTTGGCCGTGAATACATTATTCCAAAACCAACCGACCCACGTTTGATTGAAGTAGTTTCTCCGGCTGTGGCCAAAGCGGCAATGGATTCAGGTGTTGCAAAAAAACCAATTGCAGATTGGGGTCAATACAAGGAAGAACTTAGAAAGCGGCTTGGCCTGAGCAACCCCCTTAAACGGCAGATGAGGTCTGCATGTTTGAATGCACCTAAAAAAGTAGTTTTGGTTGATGCGCAGCAATACAAGATGCTGAAAGCTGCAGAGATTGTTTGGAACGAAAAGCTGGCTACACCAATCCTGCTTGGAGATGAGGATGTAATCAGGGAATTGATTGAAGCACATGAACTGGAATTGGAAGGTGTAGAAATAATTGACAATAAGTCAAATGTTGAAAAGGAAAGAAGGAATGAGTTTTCGAAAATTTTGTTTGAAAAACAACAAAGAAACGGTATCAACCTGGCCGCCGCCTCCGACCTGATGATGCACCGCCATTATTTTGGCCCCATGCTGGTTGAAACTGGTTATGCCGATGCTGTCCTTTCAGGCTTGACCCGCAGTTATCCTGATTCTATAATGCCTGCTTTGCAAATCATTGGCAAACGCAGCAATTGGAAAACTGTTAGCGCCATGTACATTATCAACACCAAAGAAGGTCCTTATTTTCTGAGTGATTGCGCCGTAAACAAAGAACCTACCGAAAGTGAACTGGTTGAAATAATCATTCAAACTGCCGAAGAGGTGAAACGCTTTGGATTCGACCCGAAAATTGCAATACTTTCCTATTCCAATTTCGGATCGGTACGCGGCGAACTCTCCGAAAAATTAAGGCGGGTTGTTAACCACATGCACACCAATTATCCCAACATTGTTATTGATGGTGAAATGCAGGCCAACGTTGCTCTCGACCCGGAAATGATGAACGAATTATTCCCATTTTCAAAATTGAACAATAAGCAAGCCAACACTTTAATTTTCCCAAACCTTGCTTCCGCGAATATTGCCCATAAGTTGTTGATTGAATTGGCAAAGGCCGATGGTATCGGGCCAATTTTAAATGGAATGAAATTGCCGGTTCATGTACTCAGGCTTGGCAGCAGTGTGAAGGAGATAGTTGACATGATTATGGTGGCTGTGATGGATGCTGCTAAAAAAGAAGTGAAGCTTTAGTTTTCCTGTCGATAAGGGTGGGCTTTATTCGTTTTTGAGGATATAATAATTTTCTTTGTTAAATTTTTCATTTGGCTGCTGAATAATTATTTATCTTGCATCAAATTATGACCACCATTCCTCAGCTTTTCGATTTTGCTGCACGGCAGTTTTCTTCCAATATATTATTTTGGGAAAAGAAAAATGCTGCTTATGAAGGAATTACCTATCGGGAAGTTTCTAAGAAAGTAGATTTTTTAGCTGCAGGATTACTTAAGCTTGGTATTGAAAAGGGCGATAAGGTTGCACTGCTTTCGGAAGGCCGGAGCGAATGGCTTATAGCAGAATTGGCAGCTTTAAGTACGGGGGCGGTCGTTGTTCCCATTTCAATTAAATTATCCGAGTCCGCTGAGCTAATTTTCAGGTTAACTCATTCCGATTCGCAGTTTATTTTTGTATCAGATAAGCAAAAAGAAAAAATCCAAAAAATTATAGCTTCCCTGCCGGGAATGAGAAAGATAATTGTTTTTGGAAATTCAGGCAAACTTACCAAAATTGAGGTTGATTATGAACAGGTTTTAGAAGAAGGTAAAAAGCATTTTGAAAATTATTCTAAAGAAATAGCAAATCGTCGAGAAGCATTGTCGGGCAACGATTTGGCTTGTATTAGCTACACATCAGGCACCACTTCTGATCCAAAAGGAATCATGCTTTCGCACCGCAATTACACCGCTAATGTAGAGCAGGCAAACAGCCTTTTCGAAGTGCCCGAATGGTACACAACCCTCCTTATTCTTCCCTGGGACCACACTTTTGCCCACACGGTTGGCTTATATACCATGGTTAAAAATGGAGCCAGCATTGCAGTGGTGGAGCAAGGCCGTTCGGCAATGGAGAATTTAAGGAATATTCCTAAAAACATAAAAGAAATAAAGCCTTCATTTCTGTTAAGCGTGCCGGCGCTTGCCCGAAGTTTTAAAAATAATATAGAATCGGCAGTAAATAGTAAAGGAAGCAATGCAGCATTACTTTTTAAGCGTGCACTCAATCGTGCTTACATATATTACGGCGACACATATTCCCCGTCCAGGAAAAGTTTTTTGCTAAAAACAAGAGTTTGGTTTTTTGATAAATTTTTGTTCAGAAGAATACGCAAACAATTTGGAGGGAAAATGAAATTTTTTATCGGTGGCGGAGCCCTTCTCGATCTTGAACTCCAACAATTTTTTTATGCTATTGGCATCCCCATGTTTCAGGGCTATGGACTTTCCGAAGCTGCA